>JAYZBY010000124.1:0-13360 GCA_036338555.1 Acidobacteriota bacterium
CCAACACTCGTCATTTGACCCACAAGATCCCGCAGATCATGGCCTACATGACCCAGCGGATTACTCTGTTGCCGGGCGACATCATCGCCACCGGTGTTCCCGCTCCGGTGGTGCCTCTGCGTGCCGGAGATACGGCGGAGATGGTCATCGAGCATCTGGGAACGCTTCGCAACCGGGTGGTGGCGGGAACCCTCACAGGGGGGATGGATCGCTAAACTTAGCCCGGATTATGCATAGGTCTGGCTGCATAATCCGGACTAACGCACGACTTTGTTTCAATTGCAGATCGGAGTATTCTATCCGGGTCAAGGGATACCACGGATCCGCTCCTGAGGTTGATATGTCGAACAGGGAAACCAAGACCGCGCTTGGTTATCACCAGCAAACGAAGCATTCTGTTGAGAGCGTTAACAGCGATTCTCACTTTCTGGATTGGTCGAACCAACCCATCCCTTTCAAGACCTACCTGGACCTCGACCCCCTGCGACTCCCATCTCAGTGGAAAGAAATAGAGGTGCCTGCCCTTCTAGCCCTATCCGGACTCACCCCCTCGACCGAAACGATTCCAACTCTGGATCAACTGGCACGACTGTTGTTCTTCTCAGCAGGACTGACTAAAAAGAGACAGCATCCGGGAGGAGAACTCCATTTCCGAGCCGCTTCCTGTACGGGTGCTCTCTACCAGGTGGAACTCTATGTCGTGTGCGGGCCTTTGCCCGATTTACCTGCCGGTCTTTACCACTTCAGCCCCCGGGACTTCTCTCTCTACCGTCTGCGCGAGGGTGATTATCGGGGGACCCTTGCTCATGCCAGTGGCGAAGAACCGAACCTATTGCGAGCTCCGGCGATCATCATCTGCACCGGAACCTACTGGCGAAACGCCTGGAAGTACCGGGCCCGAGCCTACCGCCATTTCGGTTGGGACAACGGCACCATTCTGGCCAACTTGTTGGCCACCGGCTTCACCCTGCAATTACCAACCCATTTGATCCTGGGTTTCATGGACGAGGAAGTGAACCGACTATTGGATGTGGATAGCGACCGCGAGGTGGCGCTCTCTATGGTGACGGTGGGCCGAACTTCAGATCAGGGGTTGAAAGCCTCACCGGACCTCGAGCCACTGGGACTGGGCACCCAGGCTCTTTCAAGGAGTGAAGTGGACTACCCGGAAATGCGGGTGGTGCACTCGGCCACCTGCCTGGCCTCCGGAAAAGAGGCTGCCGAGTGGCGAGGACAAACTCCGGATCAAGAGTTCCCGGCCTCTCAGGGTCCGGTTCGGCAACTGGACCCTTGGGCCGAAACGACCGTTGACTCGCTCGGGGCGGTGGTACGCCGCCGGGGATCCAGCCGCCAATTCAAGCGGAAGCCGATCTCATTTCACCAACTTTCAACCCTGCTCTCCTGCTCGGCAAAAGGCATCGAGGCAGACTTTTTGCACCCCTTCGGGACGTCATTCAATCACTGGTATCTGATTGTTCATGCAGTCGAAGGGCTGCCTTCGGGCGCCTACTTTTTTCAACGCCAAAGGGGAAAGTTGGAACTCCTCAAGGAAGGAGATTTCAGAAGTGAAGCCGGACACCTGGGTCTGGGACAGGAACTCCCGGCAGATGCCAGTGTCAACATCTTCTTCCTGGCCGATATTCATTCCATCCTGGAGCGCTTTGGAAATCGGGGATATCGGGCCGTGCAGCTGGAGGCGGGAATCCTGGGAGGGAAACTTTACCTGGCTGCCTATGCCCAACGACTGGGGGCCACCGGGTTGACCTTTTATGACGATGATGTGGTTGAGTTTTTCTCCCCCCATGCTCAGGGCAAAAGTGCCATCTTCCTGATGGCCTTGGGGCATGGTCAAAAGAGGCAGGTTCTGGGATAAAGGACCGCTCAATTCAGGAGGCGGATGTAGCGCCCATCCCGAAAGTCACTGAAAAAATGGTCCAGCAGGGGATGGTTGATGGGATCGTTCAGCTCGTCGGACTTGAGATTTCTCTCCGCGACGTAGGTTGTATGCTGTGCTTCATCGACCAGTACATGATACCAGGGCTCATCTCTGGGCGGCCGGCTCTTGGCCATCTGCTCATACCATTCCTCGGTTCCCTGGAAGGTGGCATCCACATCCACGATGACCCCGCGATATTCAAAGAGCCTGTGGTGAATCAGCTGACCGATGTTGAATCTGCAGGTTTTCTGGGTCATCACACCTAATAGGCCTTGGCAAATACGACTCGTTGCTTGGACGGCTTTCCCGTGAAAACGCATTCACCCGCCTCCTGGTCTCCATCAAGCGAGATACAGCGTGGAGTGACCTTGAGTTCAGCCAGAACCTCATTCCCCTCGGCAGCATCGTTCCAGTGAGCCAGCCCAAATCCCCCTCCGGTGACCCGTGCATCGTCGTGGGTCTGTGAAAAGAAATCCTTGAAGTCATCGAGTGAATCGATGGTGACCGTACCTTCCTGCTGAAAGGTCTTGGCCTTTTTAAAAAGGTTCTCATGAATCTCCGAGAGTATTCTGGAAGCGCTCTGGACAAATTCCTCCCGAGACAAGGTCACCCGATCCCGGGGTGCCTTATCGCGACGTCCCACAAAGACGGAGTCCGCTTCCACCTCTTTGGGACCGATCTCCACTCGAACCGGAACGCCTCGCTTGATGTGGTGCCACACCTTCTCGCCGCCCCTTCGATCACTATCATCCAAATCGACGCGTAAGGTTTCGCCGTCACAGCTCATCTCCCTGAGCTCCTGAAGCAGCCGATCTGCATGGGCCATCACCTCACTCTTCTTATCGGGATCGTGGAAAATAGGCAAAAGTATGATTTGAGTCGGTGCCACCCGAGGAGGGAGCACCAGTCCATCATCATCGCTGTGAGTCATGATCAGTCCGCCGATCAGCCTGGTCGAGACACCCCACGATGTGGTCCACACCAACTCCTGCTGACCTTCCTGGTTCTGAAAACTGATGTCCATCGCTTTGGCAAAGTTCTGCCCCAGGAAATGAGAAGTTCCGGCCTGAAGCGCCCTTCCGTCCTGCATCATGGCTTCAATGGAATAGGTGTCCACCGCACCCGGGAATCGCTCTCCCGGTGTTTTGGCACCCTTGATGACGGGCATCGCCAGATTCTTTTCAACCAGATCGGAGTACAGATCGAGTACCTTGAGTGTTTCTTCGACACCCTCCTCAGGAGTCGCATGGGCAGTGTGGCCCTCCTGCCACAGGAACTCACTGGTGCGCAGGAACAGGCGCGGACGAAGTTCCCATCTCATGACGTTGGCCCATTGGTTCACCAGAACCGGGAGATCTCGGTAGGATTGGACCCATCGGGAGAAGGCATCTCCGATGACGGTCTCGCTGGTGGGTCGGATGATGTAGGGCTCTTCCAGCTCGCCATCGGGCGTCAACTTGCCGTTCTCATCAACCGTCAGACGGTGGTGAGTCACCACGGCACACTCCTTGGCGAAACCCTCCACATGCTCGGCTTCCTTTTCCATGAAATGCAGTGGGATCAAGAGCGGGAAGTAGGCGTTAACGTGTCCCGTGGCCTTGAGCATTCCATCCAGAATCGCCTGGATTCTTTCCCAGATTGCATAGCCCCAGGGTTTGATTATCATGCAACCGCGAACCGGCGAACTTTCCGCCAGATCGGCGGCCTTGATCACCTCCTGGTACCAGTCCGGGTAGTTCTCAGCACGGGTTGGAGAAATTGCAGTTTTCTTGGCCATTTTGCGGGTATTACTCTATCGAACCGCGCGCTCGGAGACCAGCCCGCAAAAGAAAGAGCGCTGGTAAGAAGAATCCAGAATGAAGAGTCCGGAGTGTGGGAGGCGCCTCGGTGCGCCGATTCCGGAGAGACGCTCATAGAGCAGCCACTACAAGACCGTGCCAACTGAACGAAGGGCGCACGGCCGTGCGCCCCGACACTGCTTATTTCCCCACTCCCACGATAAAGCCCACCATGAGATCGGTGACCTCCTCGGGATATTCCTGGAACACATAGTGCCCGCTTTTGTTGAGGAAGTGCATTTGAGTCTGGTCCACCACCTTGCTGAAAATTTCGTAGAGGGTTACACCCAACGTGTAGGAGGCGGAGGGATCGTTGAATCCCCAGATGATCAGGGTCGGGGATTTCAAATGGCCGGCATTAATGAGATCAAAGGTTTCGGCCTTCATCTGGTAGTACCACCATCGGCGTTGAAGCCCCGGGTTCTCCTTCATTTTCTCCGGGTTGAGTCGACCCCACTCGGTCGTCAATTCACTCAGCTTGGCGCCTGCCTCCTTGAGCTTGGGATCCAACGCCAGTCGGAGTTCGGCTTCAACATAAGCCTCGGTGATGAAATCTTCATGGTAGATGCTGGGGTTGGACAGCAGGGACTGTCGAATCGACTCCCGGGTTGGGGGCGGGGGTTCCGCCGCAGGCTGTGTCTGGGCCGCAGCAGGACGGGAGGGCGACGGAACGTCTGGAGCCAGGGTATTGCTGTCAAATAGGGTCAGCGTCGTGATCATTTCAGGATGATCAGCGGCAATGCGCGCCGCGGGAAGAGCGCCGCGGGAGTGACCGACCAGATGGACCGTCTGGATATCGAGCACCTCCATGAACTGGTAGATGTGCTGGGTGACCGCGATCATCGTGTATTCGGGGTCACTTTGGGGATTATCCGTATATCCCTGACCCAGCTTGTCCAACGCGTACACATGAAAATGGGCGGCCAGATGATCAAAGATGGGCCTCCAGCCATTCATGGAAACGGTCGAACCGAAGTGGCCCCCGTGCACCAGCACCATGACCTCTCCACTGCCCCCTTCAAAGTATCCGGTGCGAATTCCATCCACGTCCACGAACTGGACCTGTTCCATCGGGGCCCCGTACGACCTTTGGGATCCCAGAAAAAACAACAGCGCCAGAACGGCAAATGAACGTTTGATTAAAACCCTTGGTAAAACCTTCATCTTGGTGCTCCCTCCATTTTCTAACCCATATTATGCATAATGCCGGGTGAGAAGAGGAGCATCATGACAAAAATCATCGAACAACCGACCTTGGTCGAGGCAGCCGGCGAACCCACCAAACAGATTCAGGAATTCGTTGGACGCGTCAATTCCGATACGGCCGGCGTCAGCATCGCCAAGATGAAAAGCCCCTCCGGTTGGAGTGAACCCGGCCAGACCCCCGAATTTGAAGAATATACGGTGGTCCTGCGTGGTGTTCTCCACATCCGGCTCAAGGACCGGGAATTTGATGTTGCCGCCGGACAGGCTGTCTCCATATCCGCAGGTGAATGGGTACAATACTCGACGCCCGGCCTGGAAGGTGCTGAATACATTGCCGTCTGCCTGCCGGCCTTTTCTCCGGAACTGGTTCACCGGGACGAATAGTAGGGCCTTGAGTGGGCTTGTTTTGGCCGGGCTTTAGCCCGCCTTCCAGAATCGGCGCGCTGAGGCGCCTCCCACACTCCGGACTCTCCATTCTGAATTCTGGATTCCTCTTGTCGGCGCCTCCCACGCTCCGGAAACGTGGAACGCTCTGGTCAAAGACCAGCGGCTGGTCTGTGGTCTGTTGGTCTGTGGTCAGTTGGTCAGGGTTCAGGGGTCAGGGATTCAATAATCTCTTGCTCCGGCCTGCTTGAGCAACTCGACGATCTCGCTATAGTCTTCCTCCTCGGCAAGCATCAAGGCCATCCAGCCATCGTCGTTTTTTTCATTCACGTCGGCCCCAGCATCCAGTAATACTTTCACCACATCCGCATCCCCTCGAATGAGCAGCGCATACATGAGAGCGGTCGCACCATCGCCATCTTTCACATTCACATCCGCTCCGGACTCCAAAAGAATTTGCACGGTCGCGGCATCACCGCCAAAAGAGGCATGCATCAGGGGTACGACTCCGCTGGGAGTCTGGGCATGGACATGGGCACCGGCACCCAGGAGAGTTCGCAGGGTTTCGGTGTGACTGCGAAAAGCAGCTTGCATCAGGGCGGTCTCACCCCGCTCATCCTGTGCATTGACATCGGCCCCGGCAGCCACCAGGATCTCGACGATTTCGGAGTGGCCATTCAAGGCCGCCGCCCTCAGGGCACTGGAACCGACCCCGCTCTCCGCCTCAATCTTTCCCCCGCCATTCAACAGGTCCTTCACCTGCTGGACCCGGCCCTTTTCGGCGGCATCGACCAGCTCCGAACCCACCTCCTGCACGATTTCCTGTGTACAGGCGGCAAGCCCGATCAGCACTAGAAATAGCTTGGCAAGCCTCACCAAGTTATTCGCGGCCTGAGATCCCTCCCACCTTTTCACGGGACGAAACGAGAATCACTCGCCAAAGATGTGGGGAGCATAGTAGGTGAACAACATGTTCCTGACACGGTCGGCAACGTAGATCTCCTTTTCCCGGGTATTGATATCGAGTCCCCGGGGAGAAATCATCATCGTCTCGGATCCACGAATCACGGCCCTGGGCGCCACATCTCCATTGTCGTCATAACTCCAAACACCCACAAAGCCGTTGTTGGGATAGCCTGCAGGAGTCCGGTCTCCCGGTATGGCGGCAATGAACTGCCGGCGTTCGGGATCCATCTGAATCTGTTGCGGGGTACCGTAGAGTCCCAGGTTGGGACCGGAAATAATCGCTTTCGGAGCCACGTCGCCGTTCGCATCTCGGTCGAAAATGAGAAAGCCCAGGGGATCCCGGTTGGCGATCACGAGCATGTTGTTCTTGCCATCCACGGCGATTCGATAAGGATCCCACAACTGCGTTTTGGGGCCCCTGAGAACCCTGATGGGAGCTATATCTCCATTACCCGTTCGAGGAAAGACCAGGATCGCCGGAGTCGCGTCCTCCCCTCTGCCTCGCCGCAGACGTGTATAGACTTCATCGTAGACGGGATCGTAGGCAACCGAATCGGGAGTGTTCCAATCGGGGCCCCCGTCCAGCTGTGTACTGGGTCCCTGAATAATCCGAATGGGAGCTTCCTCGCCGTTGACTCCTCCACGAAAAAATAAAATCGCCTCGGCAAAGGGATTGGGGGCGATGATCTCGTCATGGACGCTGTCGTAGACGATGCCATGCAGGGCCCGGGCTAATCCTGCCTCTTGTCCCTCGAGCACTCGCATCGGATTCACATTTCCTTCCGCCAACCTGGCGTATGCCGCTACACGCGGATGGCTCACTCAGTTGGGCACCAGCAGCTGATCCCGACGGGAATCCCAGGCAATGGCCGAGGGAGTTCCCAAGCCCGCAAGGGGCTCCCCTCGCGGGGCGCTGCGAATGGACCGCAAGGGCGCCACGTCGCCTCGGGCATCCAGAGCATAAATGGTCACGCTGTGATCGCCCCAGTTGGTCACCCACAGCTCATTGTTCTTCGGGTCAACTTGAAGCGCCCCTGGATTCCTCAGCAGGGTGGCGGAACCCTCAATGACCCCGCTCGGCGCCACATTGCCCTGGGCAGTTCGAGGAAAAAACAAAATGGAGTGAGTCTGATCGTTGGCCACGATAATGACGTCCCGGCCGTGATCCACAGCCACTCCCAACGGCAGGTTCAATCGGGTCCTGGGTCCCTGAATGGTGCGCAGGGGTGCCGCATCCCCCTCGGCTGTTCGTTCAAAAACCGTGACCGAGGCCAGCTCATAGCGCCCTGTTGACTGCAGCATGTGACGGAAATTCAGGGTCGCCGCCTGCACCCCCGTCTCGATCTGGTGGGAGGAATGATGGTTGGTGACAACAATCTCGTCGTTTCTGGTATCCACGAAAATTCCATGGGGATCCACCAGTTTCGTTTTGAGCCCCTGGATATAGCGAACCGTCGTATCCCTCCCTTGCGCATCCGGGTGGTACACGGAGATCTTGTTGAGGTGCTGAATAGTGAAGTACAGCTCATTGTTCACCTCGCGCTCCAGAAAGATCCCCCACCCTCCGTGATCCACGGCCAACTCCCTGAGGGGTGCCGTATTCCCGGATTGCTCGTAGGAAAAAACGAGCATGTTGTTGCCGAAGTCGGTGTTCAGCACATACATTTCCTGGGTCGGGGGGTCCAACGCGACTCCGCAGACGGAGGAAAGCCGGGTCTGAGGTCCTTCGATTTTTCGACGACTCTCGGTGATTTCTTCGGTACTACCCGGAACGTCGCGGTCGTAGAGCAAAACACTGAAGTGGTTGTCGTCGGTCATCACCGCCTTGTCGTTGACCGAATCCACCGCTACGCCCGCGTACATGGGATAGCGGTCCCAGATGACCCGAATGGGAGCGATGTTTCCTTCCTCTGAAGCTTCGGGAGCACTTGTTTGCTGTGAATAAGCAGATGTGCCTCCCAAGATGAGGATACAGAAAAGGACCCGGATTCTAATTCGTGGACTCAACGGAGTCATAATTTTCACCTCCTGGCTCTTCGAAAAAGAGCCTGTGTAGTCGGGGACGATCCTCTCACTGGTTCAAAATGGCATCCACTTCCGAGCAACTCATGTGCAGCAGCGAAGCCCTGGCACCGATTTCAGTCAGCCCCACTCCCGTTGGACCCACCTGATGGCAGACGGTGCAGCCGAAACGAACAAACTCCTCCCGCACCTGTCTCTGCTTTGGGGTCCACTCTTCGTGGGCAGTGGTCAGAGTCTCCCACACCGATGTCAGCAATCCGGGACATCCTTGAAAATCCACCGCCATCGTCTCACCCTGAGGAGTAAGCCCAAAAAGCCCTGACTGGGTCAGCGTATGACACTCGACACATCCATGATTGTCATAAATCCACTTGGCGATTTCCCCGCCACTTTTCCCCTCGGCATCATATTCCAGTAGAGATGCCGGCTGGCCGGCCTGGATGGAAAGACTCCGCTGCTCCGCTCCGCGCGGCCAGTAAAGAACCCCGGCTACGACGGTGAATGCAACAAGAAAGGATAGGCCGATCACTGCACTCTTAATAAGCGCATCTCCCTACTAGGACTCCGCATCGTCCTCGCCCTCAGGCTCATTCAGGAACTACATCCAGAAATCTTGAAAAGCGCTGGAAATAATCGGTTTTCCGCAAGCGGCAGTGAACGGGCTCTGAAGGATTTTCACGCTTCTGCAGCATGATGCTTTCAAATCGGCGCATGGGACCAAATAACTGGTGGCTGAAGAGCACTGCGCAACAGGCAAGAAATAGAAAAGTGAAGAACACACTCCACGGGTGCTGGAGGCACAGGGCCACGAAATGCTGCAGAATCAAGGGCAGAACCGACGCTCCCACCGGGTCTTCCACCAGGGATGCATCCGGCAGGAGGGTGACCCACAGAAAAAGAACAATGGCCATGACGGCATACAGGAAAAGAGGCAGGGCGAACCAGAATTGCTGCTTGGTGTCGATGAGTTGGGTTTTTCGGCGACTCCTCTTGATCAAGGAACGCCTGCCCGTCAAGGAACGTCTTCCCATGGAGTTCACTCCACCCCGGTACAGTTGTGGCCCAGCGAATTGAAGAAATCGCAACCAGTATCATACTAATGCCTGAACCCCTCAAAGGCAAAGTTCAAAAGGCCGGAAACGAGTGCTTCCCCCGCTACAGCAGAGAATGGATGGATCATCCGAAAAAGGCCCCGGCAAGCCGATTCTTGGTAGAATTATCTCTCCGCCCCGCAGGGACATCCTCACCGGATGATTTGCGAATTGACAGATCCTTTGAGAATTCCCGGCTGAGCGGAAGGAACCAAAACAATGGCTGCAAGGAACCGACAAGAGGAACTGGAACATCTGCTGGAGAAGCGCATCCTGGTGCTCGATGGTGCCATGGGAACGATGATCCAGGCTCATGAGCTCGGGGAGGAAGACTTCCGTGGCGAACGCCTGGCCGACCACCCCTGCAACCTCCAGGGCAACAATGATGTTCTGTCTCTGACCCGGCCGGATCTTATTCAGTCGATTCATCGCGCCTATCTGGAGGCCGGCGCCGACATTATTGAGACCAATTCCTTCAACTCCACCTCGGTCGCTCTCGGCGATTACCAGCTGGAGGATCTGTCTTTTGAGTTGAATTCCGCCTCCGCCCGACTGGCTCGACAGGCAAGAGATGATTACCCCTCACCCAACCGGCCGCGGTTCGTTGCCGGGGCCCTGGGCCCCACCAACCGGACCGCCTCGCTGTCTCCCGACGTGGAGGATCCCGGACTCCGGAATATCACCTTCGACGAACTGGTCGAGGCTTACCGAACGGCCGCCGCCGGTCTCATCGAGGGTGGCGTCGACATCCTTCTGGTCGAGACTATTTTCGATACCTTGAACGCCAAGGCGGCGCTCTTTGCCATCGAGGAGTATTTCCAGGACCACAACCTTCGGCTGCCTCTGATCATTTCCGGAACCATCACCGACGCCAGTGGTCGGACCCTTTCGGGCCAGACCCCTGAAGCCTTCTGGAACTCGATCTCTCATGTTCGGCCCCTGGCGGTAGGTCTGAACTGCGCGCTGGGAGCGGAAGATATGAGGCCGCACATCGAAGAGCTTTCCCAGATCGCCGACACTCATATCTGCGCCTACCCCAATGCCGGACTCCCCAATGAGTTCGGCCAGTACGATCAGACACCCGAGCAGATGACCCAACTGCTGGAGGAGTTCGCCCGAAGCGGCTTCGTGAACCTGCTGGGGGGCTGCTGCGGGACCACTCCCGAGTATATTGAGGCCATTGCCACGGCGGTCCGAGAGCTTCCTCCGCGTCGGCTGCCGGAAATCGAACCGCAATGTCGTTTAAGCGGCCTGGAGCCTCTGAACATCTCTTCGGAAAGCCTGTTCGTCAATATCGGCGAACGCACCAATGTCACGGGTTCGCGGCGCTTCTCCAAGCTGATTATCGAGGAAGATTACGAGAGAGCCCTGGAGGTGGCCCGCCAGCAGGTGACCAGCGGTGCCCAGGTAATCGACGTCAACATGGACGAGGGAATGCTCCAGAGCGAGGAGGTGATGGCAAAGTTCCTGAATCTGGTGGCCACCGAACCGGACATCTGCCGGGTTCCCATACTGGTGGATTCTTCCGATTGGAAGGTGATCGAGGCGGGCCTGAAATGCCTGCAAGGAAAGTCGGTGGTGAATTCCATCAGTCTCAAGGAAGGCGAAGAGGAGTTTATCCGACAGGCACGATTGTCCCGACGCTACGGAGCCGCGGTGATCGTCATGGCCTTTGACGAGAAGGGCCAGGCCGATACCCGGGAACGCAAGGTTGAAATCTGCACTCGCGCCTACCGGATCCTGACCGAGGAGATCGGCTTTTTCCCCCAGGATATAATCTTCGATCTCAACATCTTCGCCGTGGCCACGGGAATCGCCGAGCACAACAACTATGCGGTTGACTTCATCGAGGCGGCCCGGGAAATCAAGAAGACTCTGCCCCATGTGAAGCTGAGCGGTGGACTCAGCAACATCTCCTTCTCGTTTCGGGGCAACGATGCGGTTCGGGATGCCATGCATTCGGTTTTTCTTTACCACGCCATCCAGGCGGGACTGGATATGGCCATTGTGAACCCCGGCCGTCTGGCCGTCTATGAAGAGATTCCCGAGGAGCAGCGGGAACGGGTGGAGGATGTCATTCTCAACCGCCGGCCGGATGCCACCGAAAGGCTTGTGGAGATCGCCGAGTCGGTGGTGGGTACATCCCGGGGTGTCCAGCAGGATCTGGCCTGGCGCGACAACCCGGTAGGCGAGCGCCTGACCCATGCCCTGGTGCAGGGCATCAGTGAGTACGTCCAGGAGGATACCGAGGAAGCCCGGCAGCAATGCACACGGCCCATCGAAGTCATTGAGGGTCCCCTGATGGATGGCATGAACGTGGTCGGGGACCTGTTCGGATCGGGCAAAATGTTTCTCCCCCAGGTGGTGAAGAGTGCCCGGGTGATGAAAAAGGCAGTGGCCTATCTGCTTCCTTTCATTGAAGAGGAGAAGAGCCGGCTCAAGGACACCTCTTCCAAGGGAAAGATCCTGATGGCGACGGTCAAGGGAGACGTCCATGACATCGGCAAGAATATTGTCGGCGTCGTGCTGGAGTGCAACAATTATGAAGTGATCGATCTGGGAGTCATGGTGCCGGCCAACCGTATTCTGGCTGCGGCTCGAGAAGAACAGGTGGACATCATCGGGCTCAGCGGCCTGATTACCCCTTCTCTGGATCAGATGGTTCACATGGCCTCTGAGATGAAGCGGGAAGGGCTGGACCTTCCGTTGCTGATCGGCGGGGCCACCACTTCCCAGGTTCACACGGCCGTCAAGATCGCCCCCAACTACGATCGGGTGGTCTATGTTCCGGATGCCTCCCGGAGCGTGGCGGTGGTCTCCCGCCTGCTGGGTGACAAGAGGGAGAAGTACGCCCAGGAGGTCCGCGCCCAGTACCATGAAATAAGCGAGAAACACCAGGCCAGAAAAGAGCAGATTCGATTGATCCCTCTGGCCGAAGCGCGCAGCAACAAGGTGCCGATTGAGTGGGAAGGCTATACTCCGCCGGTTCCTCAACTTCTGGGGACCCGGGCCTTCCAGGAGTATCCGCTGGAGGAGCTGATCGAGTACATCGACTGGTCACCTTTTTTCAAGGTTTGGGAGCTCTCCGGAAGGTTCCCCCAGATTCTGGGAGATGAAAAAGTGGGCGAACAGGCCACTGAGCTGTACCAGAATGCCCGCACTCTCCTGAAGCGCATCGTGAATGAGGGGCTGCTCGGAGCTGCTGCTTCGATTGGAATTTTCCCCGCCAACAGCGTGGGCGACGACGATATCGAACTCTACACCGATGAAGCCCGATTGCAGATTCTCACCACCTTCCGCCACCTCAGACAACAGACCCGAAAGAACCCCGGCCGGCCCCATCGCTGCTTGAGTGACTTCATCGGCCCCAGGGAAACCGGGGTGAAGGATTACATCGGGGCCTTCACCGTCACCGCCGGGTTGGGAATTGATGAGGTGGTCGAGGATTTCGAAAAGGATCAGGATGTTTATCAAAGCATCATGATCAAGGCACTGGCGGACCGGCTGGCCGAAGCCCTTGCCGAAAGAATGCATGAGAGGATTCGCAAGGATTTCTGGGGATACGCGAATCAGGAAGAGCTGCCCAGCCAGGGTTTGACCCAGGAGAAGTACCAGGGTATTCGCCCGGCACCCGGCTATCCCGCCTGCCCGGATCACAGCCTGCAAGCGGAACTTTTCAAACTGTTGGCAGGCCCCGACTTCCCCGTTCGCCTGACCGAGAGCTTTGCCATGGAGCCGGCGGCTTCGGTATGCGGATTCTATTTTTCCCACCCCGAGTCTCACTATTTTGGAGTGGGCAAAATCGATCGGGATCAGGTCACGGACTACGCCCGCAGGAAGCAGGTGGATCAAGAGTTGGCAGAGCAATGGCTCTCACCCCAGCTAGGCTACTAGCCCGGATGATGCAGTAGAGAATT
>JAYZBY010000125.1:0-15067 GCA_036338555.1 Acidobacteriota bacterium
ACTCTGGTGCCCGGTGAGGGACTCGAACCCCCGACATCCTGGATGTAAGCCAGACGCTCTAACCAACTGAGCTAACCGGGCACATTCACATCACGAATACATCATCTTGCTGATTTAAGAGTTACTAAACCCTAAATGATCAGCGGGTTCTAAACTTCTTTTCCTCCTGGTAATGGAGGCGCTCTGCCAGCTGAGCTAACCGCCCAGAGCATGCGCCGGACTTCCCAGCATGGAAACGGAGTTTCTAGTGTGCCATGTTTTGGGTGTGAATTGAAGCGCCGGAACCAGTCTTTCTGGTTTTGAAAATAGAGCCCGGATGATGCATAATTCGGGATGGCACTCCCATAACGGAGAACTTCTCATCGGCCCATTCGTGACGAAGGAGGGAAGCATCATGAAACATGATTCAATCCTTTTCCACAAATACCATCCTCCCTCTCTTGAATGTGACGAGGATCTGGACGATCAGGAGCTTTTCAAAAAAGCCATGGCCGAGGTCAAGCCCCTGGGCGGCAAGGCCAGGCCTGTGCTCGGAAAGAAATCTCCCGGGACCGAGAAAGAAGATGAAGAGATCGTTGGGCCGTGGGATCTGATGGAGACTTATTTAAAGGAGCAAGAACGGACCGGATGGGAGAGTATGGATCCCATTCAGGGGGGACCCGAGGAGTGGAATGAACTACTGTTGAAGAAGCTCAGGCAAGGGGCATTCTCGGTCCAGGCGGAGCTTGACCTGCACGGTCTCTCCAAACAGGAAGCCCGTCTCGAACTGGAGGACTTTATCGCCAAATGTCGGCGCCAAAATCGTACCTGTGTGCGGATCGTCCACGGTAAAGGAACCCATTCCAAGGATGGCATCCCGGTACTCAAGGGCCTGGTTCAGCGCTGGTTGTCTCAGCGGCGTCTCTCAAAGCAATTGGTGGCCTATGCTTCAGCGCGTCCCGTGGACGGTGGCGCGGGGGCCATTTACCTGCTGCTGCCGACATAGCCCGCAATATGGATAAACCCACCTAGCCCCACTAGGCAAAAAAGGCGGGTGCCCGGGAGCAAAAAAAACTACCCCTTGGCCACCTCCTCACGCAGGAAAGCCTTCAGTCGAACCTCCAGCTCCTGGGGAATCTCCACCAGCTGATCCTTCAGCTGCTGCGCCATTTCAGCGCAGCTTTGATAGGACTCCAGAAAATTGACGCAGGGAGGACAGGCAGCGAAGTGCTCATCGAGCCTCTGGCGGGTGCCGGAATCCAGGTTGTTTTCCAGATAGTCCAGTAACAGATCGAAACATTCCTCACACTTCATCATACCCTTCATGACTTGCCCTCTAAATAGTTCGCCAAAGTTTCGCGTAAGAACAACCTGGCCCGGTGAATCCGGGTCTTGGACGTGGTTTCCTTCAACTCCAGAAGAGAAGCAATCTGCTTGATAGGATATCCTTCAACGTCTTTGAGTACCAGAGGCACGCGGTACTCAAAGGGAAGGGATTGGATGGCGTCATAGAGCTGACCGGCCAACTCTGTATTGAGCATGACGTCTTCCGGATCCACCGACCAACGGAAGACCGAATCCTGAAGATAACCATCCTCGGAGAATTGAGGACCGGAATCCCCAAACGGCACTTCCCGCTGCCGTGCCGTGCGGTGCTTACGCAGCCACATGATGGAATTGTTCACCGCAATTCGTTTGATCCACGGCCAGATGTCGCTCTCCTCGCGAAAAGTGTCGATTTTGCGGATCACGCGCACCAGGGTGTCCTGCAGAATCTCCTCGGCATCCGACGGATTTTTGGTGTAATTGAGAATAACGCCGAACAAGGGCCGTGAGAAGCGCTGCACGAAGTCGTCGATGATGTCCGGATCACCTTTTTTGATCCCCTGAACCACCTCATGCTGCTCTAATTCCTTGGCCTTCATCTCGGTTTTTCACTTCCTACCATACAGAAGTTCGCTCCAACTCGATAGTGGATCCAATTGCTTTTCCTTCGGCCCAATTGGTACGATTTTGTCATGAGGTGGCCGGTCCTCCTCCTATTTGCTTCAATGGGCGTGCCGTCCTCGGCGGCTAAGCCCCTTCCCAGGATCCCTGCGGGTGCTCAGGCTCCGGCCTATGTAAGGGCGTTTGAATCCCGGGATGACCAGGGCAACCTGACCCGCGTCCAGCTGCGAAACGGCCTGACCGTGATCGTCGAAGAGCATCCCGTGGGTCCTCTGGCAACCGTTGTGACCTTCATCCGGGGTGGGTACCGACGAGAGGACCATGCCGGAGTCAGTCACCTGCTGGGCCGTCTCCACCTCCATCGCAGCCAGGCACTTCCGGAGATGGGAGAACTGGGAGCCGTACTCGATGCCCGCACCGGTTACCGTGGAACTTCCTTCGTCTCCTCGGCTCCCGCTGAAAACATTCTGAAAATCCTGGAGCACCATGCGGGGCTGCTTCGGGCTCCCCAGATCGATCCTGCCGGAGTTCGTCCGGAGGTCCAGGTTCTGGTGGCGGAACGTGATGGTTGGGAAAACTCTCCCGGAAACTTCGCCCGGGAGCGCCTTCAGGAGCTGATTGGTCCGGATGGGCGAACTGGAAACGGACTTCCTGCGGAGGGCCTATCGGCTCTTTTAAATACCGACTCCACCCTGCAGAAATTGAGTGATTTCCACCAGGCCTTCTATCATCTCGGCAACACCATTGTGGTCGTCTCTGGAGCAGTTCGCCGTGAATCCATTTTAGAGAAGGTGGTGGAACTCTACGGGTCGATCCAGCCCCCAACCGATGCTGTCCCAGTCTCCAGTCCGGATTCCTCCGGAGAACCTTCCCTCGGTACCGCTTTTCAGTATCGCCACCTGCGCGGCAGCACCCGGCGACCCTATATCCTTCTGGCCTATCGTCTTCCCGGTCCCCAGCACCCGGATTACCTCACCTTGAGGCTGCTTGCCTATCTTCTGGGGGAGGGCCGAGGGGGGCTCCTGCAGCAGGCCATGCTGGGGACGGAAGGGGGTGCTCTTGACCTGAGGGTACAGGTGGAGGACCGGGGGGGCAGGAGCGCTTTCGTGATTGTCGTGAATCCCATGCCGGAGAGAGTGGACCGGGCTGAGGTTCAGGTGCTGGCACAGCTGGAGGCGCTCAAACAAAGGGGAGTGCCGATCAGTGAACTGGACCGGGCCAAGGCCATGCTCCTGAGGAACCACCTTGAAGGGCTGCAGACCATGGACCAGCGGGCCCGTCTGCTGGCCCGGCACGAGGTACTGGACAGCTATGCCGATCGAGATCGTGTGCCCGAGTTGCTGACCCGAATCACCCCCCGAGATATTGCCCGAGTTCTGGACCGTTATTTCGAGGACTCGAATCTGACCCTGGTGGAGTACTTTCCCCCGGATGCCGAGCCCCGAAGTTTTGACTCCCGGACCATTCTGGAAACCCTTCGACTGCTGGTCACCACGAGTCTCAACGATGAAGCGAGTGAAATCGAGGTTTTGCATATCACCGATGAGGAATCGACCTTCGAGGCCCCCGAGTTCACGACCCTCTACAATACCTACCCGCTCAAGCAGACCTCCGTCTTGAGAGGTCCAACCGTCTATTTCCAGGAGGAGCACATTCTTCCCCTGGTCCATCTGGGTTTCTTCTATTTCGGAGGCCGTGTCAACGAAACCTCCCATAATGGTGGAATCACCCAGATGCTGTTGCAGGCCCTGCTTCACCGAGCGGCCTCGAATCAACGATCGGTTACCTTCTCCCAGCTGGAAGGCCTGGGAACGGAGCTCGAAATCGTGAATGAGCTCGATGTTTTTGGCTTTCAGGCAACCCTTCTCTCCACCCACCTGGAGCAGGTCCTGGGCATTTTCGTGGACTGGTTTCGCCTCTCCGACCTTGAGGAGGAAGATCTGGAGCTAGCCCGCCGGGAGGTCCTTGCACTGCAGGCTCGGGAGCAGGAGAGTGATCTGACCAGGCTGTTACAAGGGGCCCGGCAAGAGGTCTTTGGCGGACATCCCTATGGGCTGCCTGGATACGGAACCGCCGAGACGATCGCTCAGGTAACGCTTGAAGACCTGGAGAATTGGAGGGCCACCCAGATCCGGGAGATCCATCCCCTGATCCTGGTTCGGGGAGATGCCGAGGGGACCTCTTTTTTGCGGGATTTTGTTTCCAGGTTGAGCGATTCGGATTATGAGAATCGGGAAGCCGTCAAAAAGCCCTTTAGCGGGCCCCGGAACGGATACGATTCCTATGCCGATCGTCTACTGGAGGGTGACCAGGGGCGGAGGGTGATGGCTTTTTCGGGACCCACCACCGGAACCAGGGATGAGGCGGCCCTGGACGTGTTGAAGGTGGCCCTGCTGGGTCCGAACGGGAGTCTGTCCGCCTCGCTTCGAAATCAGGGATGGGTCGATCAATTGCAGATTTTTCAAGAGGCGGGACTCAACGGAGGCTCCCTCCTGGTCCATCTGGTGAGTTTGAACCAGAATGAGGAAGCTGTCAGGGAGACATTGTTCAATCAACTCAAGTCTCTCGGTCGTGTTCCTCTCCGAGAGCAGGAGTTCCTGCGGGCGGTGGTGGGAACCATCACCCGTTTTCATATGCGCCAGCAGGATGGCGGAGACTATCTGCGCGAGTTGATTCGCAACCTGGCGGCGGGAAGTGGAGTGGACACCTGGGAGCGCTATCTCCTGACTCTTCGAAATCTCCGCCGTGAGGATGTGATGTCGATGGCCGGCAAGTTCCTGAAGGAACAGCAGCCGGGAGTCGGAGCCCAGGAAACCGAAGACAAAAGCCAGGAGACCGAAGACGGGGGTCAAGAACCGGAGCCGGAAGAGGAACAACCGACCCTGCGGCCTCCCAGCCTGCGACGCCCAAGGTAAGTTGTAGCGGCCCCCCGACGTGCACCCTCCGGAAGCGGCACCTGAGGTGCCTCCCACATTGAGGAGACGAAGACGGTAGACAGAAGGCATAATGGAAGATTCAGGGAATTTGTTTCGGATTTGGGAATTCGGATTTCGGGTTTTCCATCAGTAGGGGCGCGTTGTAGCGGCCGCTCTATGAGCGGCTTTTAGAAAAAAGTGTCGAGCGCACACAGACGTGCGCCCTCCTGTCAGCGGTCAGGGGCCCGGAGCAGTTGAATAATGCAACCATGGAGTAAGCAAGAAGTCTGGATGATCAGTCTTAAATCCGTGTCAGTTGTCAGTGGTCAGTTGTCAGCGGCCCGGAGGGCCCCATGAAAGCAGTCATTATGGCGGGAGGTCAGGGGACCCGGTTTTGGCCGGCCAGTCGGGAGTCCCGACCCAAGCAGTTTCTCCAGATCGCCGACTCCGGTACCCTGCTTCAGGAGACGGTGGCTCGACTGGAGCCCCTACTCGGTCGAGAGGATGTTTACGTGGTGTGCAGTGAGCGCTACCTCCCCCTGGTCGCTGACCAGCTGGAGCCCTTCCCCAGAGATCAGATTATCATCGAACCTATGGCTCGCAGCACCGCAGCCTGCGCCGGGCTGGCGGCCTGCTATCTCAAGCAGCGTTTCCCCGAGGAAATGATGGTGATGCTCCCGGCCGATCACGTCATTCGGAATGTGAAAGAGTTCCACGATACTCTGCGAGCCGGTGAGGAACTGGGAAGAGAAGGGTGGCTGGTGAGTTTCGGTATTGAGCCTTCCCATCCCGCTACCGGCTACGGGTATCTGCGGCCGGGAGAGTCCTTGGGTGAGTTTGCCGGACGTCCGGCTTACAAGGTGGAACAGTTCACCGAGAAGCCGGATCGTTCCAGGGCCGAGCAATTCCTCAAGGAGGGAAATTATTACTGGAACAGCGGAATGTTTCTGTTCTCGGTGGAACAGATTCTCTCTGAAATCGAATTGCGCATGCCCCGGTTGGGGCAAGCCCTGGCCGAGATCCAGCAGAGTTGGGGGGACCCGGATCGGGTGAAGGAGATCTTTTCGGCTCTCGAGAGTATCTCCATCGATATTGGCGTCATGGAGAAATCCGAGAGAATCGCCATGCTGCCTTCGGACCCCGGGTGGAGCGACGTGGGCAACTGGAAGGCCCTGGAGGAAATTCTGGGTGGTGACCCCCAGGGAGTCGCCTCCAACGGTCCCCATCTGAATATCGATAGCCGTGATTGCGTTCTTTACACCTCAGGAGGCAAACTGGTGGCCCTGGTGGGGGTCCGGGAACTGGTGGTGGTGGATTCCGAGGACGCTCTTCTGGTCTGTGCCAAGGACCGAACCGAGGAGGTTCGAAAAGTCGTTGAAAACCTTAATAAAAAGGATTTGAAGGACTATACTTAAAGTGAATTATGAGCTATATTCTGGATGATCTCCCGGCCCTGAGCCTGTCCGACCCGCAGGGGATGTCTGCCATTTTGGCGGGTTTTGACGGACAGCTGGAAGAGGCCCTGAAGATGGATTTGGAGCTGGAGATGCCCTCCCCGGGAGAGATCCGGAACATCCTGATCTGCGGGCTGGGCGGCTCCGCCATCGGAGGAGATTTCTTGAGGGCCTACCTGGGAGCGGATCTCAAGATTCCGCTCCATGTCAACCGGCACCACACCCTTCCCGGGTTTGCCGGGGCCTCCACTCTGGCCTTTATTTGCAGCTACTCGGGCCTAACCCAGGAAACGCTTTCCGCCTTCCATGAGGCCCGCAAGGCCAGGTGCGCGGTGGTTTGCTGGACCAGCAACGGCCAGCTTCAGGATCTGGCCAAACAGCATGGTCTCCCCTGTATCCGGGTGCCCGCCGGGCTGCCTCCGCGGACCTCGCTGGGTTACTCGACGGTTCTGCTGCTGAGGGTTCTGGCCCGGCTGGGTCTGGTTTCCGATCGTTCCCAGGAGATCGAGGCGGCTCTTGAAGGGGTCAGAAACGGCATCGAAGCCTACCGGCCGGAGTCACCTGAAGCGGTGAACGAGGCCAAACAACTGGCCAAGAAAATTCACGGCAAGATTCCTCTGATATACGGAAGTCAGGATCGTCTGGATGTGATGGCCGTCCGCTGGAGGGGACAGTTTGCTGAAAACGGCAAGCAGCTGGCCTACTCCAGTGCGCTGCCCGAGATGAATCACAATGAAATCGTCGGGTGGAAACATCCGAGCGATGTGCTGGATCGGCTGATCCCAATTTTCCTGCGGGATCAGGACGATCATCCGGAGATCCAGATGCGAATCGAGTTGACCAAGGAGTTCCTGTCCAAACAGGCCGGAGCGGTTCTGGAATACAGGAGCCAGGGAGAAAGCTGGATGGACCGTCTCTGGTCCCTGGTACTGCTGGGCGACTACGCCAGTCTCTACCTGGCCTTTTTAAATGAGGAAAATCCGGTCTCCACCGAGGTCATTGACGAGTTCAAGGCCCGTCTGAGCCAACGGCTGGGAGCCGCCTCTTGAGCGGAATCAATCCGGAAATTTTTCGAGAGTATGACATCCGGGGGATCGCCGAGAGCGATTTGACCGACCCGGTGGTGTTTACCCTGGGGCAGGCTCTGGGTACCTATCTGGGTGCCCAGGGTTGTCAGAACCTGACCCTGGGGCGAGACGGCCGCTTGAGTTCGGAACGGCTGATGGAGCAGCTCTCCGGCGGCTTGCAGGCAACCGGTCTTGACGTGGTGGACCTCGGGGTCTGTCCCACGCCGGTCCTTTACTATTCGCTTCACCAGCTTGACCCGGATGCGGGTGTCATGATCACCGGGAGCCATAATCCCCCGGAGTACAACGGCTTCAAGGTGGCAGTGGGAAGCCTGACCATCCACGGAGAACAGATCCAGGAGGTGCGAAAGATCGCCGAGTCGGGCGACTTCCTGAGCGGCGAAGGCAACAAAGAGGAGAGGTCTCTTTTATCGTCATACCGGGATTATCTGGCCCAGGCGCTGGGTCGGCTCGACCCCCCGCTGCGGGTGGTGGTGGATGCCGGCAATGGCACCGGCGCCGTTTTGGGTCCCCAGGTCTACCGGGATATGGGATGCCAGGTGATAGAACTTTATTGCACCATGGATGGGAATTTCCCCAATCATCATCCCGATCCCACGGTGGTCGAGAATTTACAAGATCTCATCGAGACGGTCCGGGAGGAGAAGGCGGACCTGGGGATTGCCTTTGACGGGGACACCGACCGAATCGGTGCGGTCGACGATGAGGGCAACATCATTTGGGGCGATGATTTGATGATTCTGTATAGTCGTGAAATTCTGGATCAGAACCCGGGAGCCACCATCGTTGCCGAAGTGAAATGTTCCAAGAATCTCTACGATGAGATTGAAAAACGGGGCGGTCGGGGCATCATGTGGAAGGCCGGACATTCGCTCATCAAGGCTAAAATGAAGGAGGAGAAGGCCCTTTTGGGTGGAGAGATGAGCGGACACATGTTTTTCGCCGATCGTTACTTTGGATATGATGATGCCATCTATGCGGGTGCCCGGCTTCTGGAGCATCTCTCCCGGAGCGGCCGGAAGGTGTCCGAGTTGTTGTCGGATGTTCCCGAGACCTTCAGCACGCCGGAGATTCGAGTGGATTGCCCGGAAGCGGTGAAGTTCAAGGTGGTGGAACTGGCTCAGGAGTATTTCAGTTCTCGCTACTCCGCCGTCACCGTCGACGGGGTGCGGGTGATCTTTGACGATGGGTGGGGGCTGGTGAGAGCTTCCAATACCCAACCGGTCTTGGTCTTGCGCTTTGAAGCGGACTCGGCCCAACGGCTCGAAGAGATTCGGGCCTTGATGGAAGATAAGATTCAAGAGTTCCAATCATCGGTTCAGGTGAGATGAAGAGATGATGAACTATCACGTTCTGGTCGTCAGCGATGGCACTGGAGAGACCGCCAATCGAATGTTCAAGGCGGCCATGCTTCAGTTCAGCGAGGATGTATTCATCACGCGTCATGCCAATGTCCGTGACAAAAAGCAGATCCGGGAAATCTTCAAGCGAACCTTGAGCGATCACGTTTTGGTGGTGTACACCTTTGTTTCCGATGAGCTGCGTAAATACACAAGGGAGTTGGCCAAGAAACAGGGGGCGCATTCCATCGATGTGCTGGGTTCAACCATGGAGACCTTGTCGACTCTCTTTCACAAGTCGCCGGTGGCCAAACCCGGCCTCCTGCATCGAGTGGACGAAGAATACTACGCTCGTGTCAGTGCCATTGAGTTCGCCATTCGACACGACAACAACAACTCGCTCGAGGACCTGGAGACGGCCGACATCGTTTTGGTTGGCGTGAGTCGAACCTCCAAAACGCCCCTGGGCATCTATCTGGCACAGGAAGGATGGAAGGTGGCCAACCTTCCCGTTATCGAAAGCAAGCAGCTTCCCAAGAAACTCTTCAAGATCGACCAGAAGAAGATCGTGGCCCTCTCCATGGATCCCAAACGGCTGGCGGAAATGCGTCGGGCCAGGCTGCGCTTGGGTGTGAAGGACGAGAGTTACGCCAATGTTGATTTCATCAAGAGGGAGCTGAAATTTGCCCAGTCCCTTTACAGTGAGACCACCTGGCCGGTCATCGATGTGACCGGCAAGTCGGTCGAAGAACTCTCCCAGGAAGTGCTGGACGCGATGATGGAAAAGGGGCACAGTCTGTAGTTTTGTGCCGTCGTGCTCTTGTGCTTTCGTGCGTTCGGAGCGAGGTCAGAATCTTGGGTCCGGAGTGTGGGAGGCGCCTCGGTGCGCCGATTCCGGAAGGCCGCTCGCACATCGCCCCTACAGGGCTCCTTGACCTGCTGGATCCATATTCCTGGGGCTCACGCCCCAGGCTATTTCACATCACCCCGTCGGGGTTCTGGGCCCATACCACCAAGACCTTCCATTCAGGGGTCAGCTGGTCAGCCGGTCAGCTCCTTCTCCTGATCCCTGACTCCTTATCTTCATTCTGAATTCTGGATTCCGTGCGCGAAGCGCGCTTCTTCACGCGGAGCGTGAGCGACTCGTTTCTCCACGCCGAGCTTCAGCGAGGCGTTCCTCTGTGCGCGAAGCGCACTTCCCCTGTCTCCTATCTCCTATCTCCTATCTTCGCTTTCGGATAAGCTATCCATTTGGAGGATTCAAGTCTTGTCGATCCAGGTGATTACGGCTTCCAAATACCACAGCGATGGAAATGACTTCATGGTGGTGGCTCCTGCCCAGGTTCAAGAGGAACGCTACGCTGCCTTGACTCAGGCCATTTGTGAGGACCACCTCGGGGTGGGGGCGGATGGGTGTGTGTTTGTGGGGGAGATCTCCGGGGAGCAGGTGTCGATGAGAATCTTCAATCGCGACGGTGGCGAGGCCGGCATGTCCGGAAATGGCTTTCGTTGCGGGTCTGCCTTTTTGCACCATCATGGATTGGTGGATCAAACGGAGTTAACGCTCAAGACCGCGTCGGGGATCAAGGGCTACACCTTGCTGGAGCAGAAAGAAGGTTCCTGGACCTACCGGTCACGGATGGGGCTCCCCGCCTTTGAGCCGACGGCCATCCCGTTTCGCGCACCCGATGAAGTGCAGGATGTCCGAGGGTTTTCGCTTGATGTGGGAGGAGAGCAGGTTTCGATCGCCGCGCTTTCGGTGGGCAACCCGCAGTGTGTGGTTTTTGGCGAGCAGCTTCCCCGGGAAGAGGACTTTCAGCGATTGGGCCGGGGCCTGGAGGGCCATTCCGATTTCCCGGAGAGAACCAACGTGAGTTTTGTCCAAGTGGTGGGACCGAGCCAGCTTAAGATCCGACTGTGGGAGCGGGGCGTGGGACCCACCCACTCTTCCGGGACCGGGTCCTGTGGTGCCGCCGTGGCGGCCATCCGGGCCGGGAAGGTCCAGTCTCCCGTCGAAGTCACCACCGAAACCGGCACTCAGCAGGTCGAGTGGGACGGCCAGACGGAAATCCTACTCACCGGGAATACCCGGTTTGTAGCGGAGGTTCATTTTCATTGGGAGCAACAAGATGGTTGAGGGCAAGCCGAAACTGATCGAAAAGATCCAGGGTGAAAACCAACAGATCATCGATCTCTTGCGTGAACTGGTGGAGCGCGAGAGTCCCTCCAATGACAAAGAACTGGTGGATGAGGTGGGATCGTTCATCGCCAACTGGCTGCGGGAGCAGGGTCTTACTCCCCAGTTGATTCCTCGCCAGGAAGTGGGAGACATCGTCTGGGCGGAATGGGGCGAAGAACAGGCCGGACGTATTCTGGTGTTGTGCCACATCGATACGGTGTGGCAGCCCGGGAGCCTCAAGCGCAATCCCTTTCGTGTCGAGGAAGGGCGTATCTTTGGGCCCGGTAGTTATGACATGAAAGGGGGAGTGGTCTCCACCTTGAAGATTCAGGAGTATCTGAATCGAGGTTGGATTTCCCCGGCCAAGAAAGTGCGTTTTCTTTACACCACCGATGAAGAACTAACCAGTTCTCACAGCCGGCAAATCATCGAGGAATTCGCCCGGGAAAGTGATGCAGTCCTGGTGACCGAGCCGCCGCTTCCAGGCGGAGGTCTCAAGACGGCGCGCAAAGGAGTGGGCAGCTATCTTCTCAAGATCCACGGCAAGTCGGCTCATTCAGGAGTGGAGCCGGAGAAGGGAATCGATGCCGTTGATGAGCTGAGCCGACGGATTGGGGAGATCCGTTCTTTGTCGCGGCCCGAGCAGGGGACGACGGTAACCGTGACCCAGGTGCGTGGCGGAACGGCCATCAATGTGATCGCCGAATATGCGGAGGCGGTGGTGGACACTCGATTCACCAACAAGGAAGAGGCCGACCGAGTGGATCAGGCACTGCACGGCATGAACCCCGAGGTGGAAGGGGCCCGGCTGGAGCTGGAGGGAGGGATCGAACGCTACCCCATGGTCAAGACCGATCGCTCAGAGGAGTTGTTCCTGACGGCCAGGGAGATTGCCGCCGAGCTGGGTTTTGATCTGGATGAAGGAGGCAGTGGGGGCGGGAGTGATGGAAACTTCACCTCGGCTCTGGGAATTCCCACCCTGGATGGCCTGGGCATTCCCGGGGATGGCGCCCATGCCTGGCACGAGCATGTCCAGGTGGATCAACTGGCTTCCCGTATCGCCCTGCTGGCCCACCTGATCGAGCGACTTTAAACCCTGACCCCCCTGACCCCTAACGGCTGACAAGGAGCGGCGGCTGGGAGTCACGAGTCAGGAGTCGGAAGGCAGAAGAAAGGTGCCTGTTTTCAGTTGGTGTAAGGGTCAGGGGTAAGGGGTCAGCGGTCAGGTTCCCCGTTTGACTCTCAACACGAGTCCCAGTACCCTACCGGGCCGAAGTTGAGAAGCCCGGATGATGCATAATCAAGAAAGAGGGACAAACACAGCATGGCAAGTGAAAAAAATGTAGTACCGGACCAGGGAGAAAAAATCGCCTTTGATAACGGCGAGATCCAGGTGCCGGATCATCCCATCATTCCCTTCATCGAGGGAGACGGTATCGGACGGGACATCTGGAAGGCCACCCGGCGGGTATTGGATGCAGGTGTTGAAAAAGCCTTTCAGGCAAGTCGTTCGATCGCCTGGTGCGAGGTTTTTGCCGGTGAGAAGGCCAAGCAACAATTCGATGAATGGCTTCCCGACGATACCGTCAAGGCCATCCCCGAATTCCGGGTTGCCATCAAGGGTCCCCTGACCACTCCGGTCGGAACGGGAATTCGCAGTCTGAATGTCGGTCTGCGCCAGATCCTGGACCTCTATAGCTGTGTCCGTCCTTGCCGCTACATCACTGGCGTTCCCTCGCCGGTTCGGGAACCTCAGAAACTCGACGTGGTGATCTTTCGAGAGAACACGGAAGACGTGTATGCGGGAGTGGAATGGCAACAGGGCACGCCGGAGGTGAAGGAGGTTATCGACTTTCTCAATTCCAGGTTTTCCTCGGGGATTCGAGAGGACTCGGGAATCGGAGTCAAGCCCATCTCTATCTTTGGAACCGAGCGGCTGGTGCGCCAGGCGATTCGCTATGCCATCAGCCATGGACGACGTCGTGTGACTCTGGTCCACAAAGGCAACATCATGAAGTTTACTGAAGGAGCCTTTCGAGACTGGGGATATGAACTGGTCAAGAAGGAGTTCTCGGACGTCTGCATCAACGAGACCGAGTTGTGGGACGATCATGGAGGGCAGATTCCGGATGGCAAGATTCTGATCAATGATCGTATCGCCGATGCCATGTTTCAGCAGGTCCTGTTGCGCCCCGATGAATATGAAGTGATTGCCTTGCCGAATCTCAACGGGGATTACCTCTCGGACGCCTGTGCCGCCCAGGTCGGGGGACTGGGGATGGCGCCGGGAGCCAATATCGGCGACCAGGTGGCGCTCTTTGAAGCCACCCACGGGACCGCACCCAAGTATGCGGACCAGGACAAGGTCAATCCCAGCTCGTTGATTCTGTCGGGGCTCATGATGCTGGAGCATCTGGGATGGCAGGAATCAGCAGATCTTATTCATTCCGCTTTGAGTGAGGCCATTTCTCAAAAGCGGGTTACCTACGACCTGGAGCGACAGATGGAGGGAGCGACGGTCCTGAAGACCAGTGAGTTCGCTTCGGCCATCATTGAGAATCTAGAGGTGTAAAGGAGAATTCAATGCGATCAAAAGTGACGGTAGTGGGAAGCGGTAATGTGGGTGCGACCACCGCACAGCGCCTGGTGGATCAACAACTGGCGGACGTGGTGCTGGTCGACATCCTGGAAGGGATCCCTCAGGGGAAAGCCCTGGATCTTCTGGAAGCCGGACCGGTGGAAGGCTACGACTTTCAATTGACCGGTACCAACGATTATGGAGACACCAAAGACTCCGACGTGGTAGTGATCACGGCGGGGCTTCCCAGGAAGCCTGGAATGAGCCGCGACGATCTGTTGCTAAAAAATGCCGGTATCGTCAAACAGGTCACCGAGAACATCGTTCGCCACAGCCCGGAGTGCATCATCATCGTGGTCAGTAATCCGCTCGATGCGATGTGCCAGGTCGCCAAGTCAGTCAGCGGCTTTCCTCGGGAACGGCTCCTGGGAATGGCCGGCATTCTGGATTCCGCCCGTTTTCGAACCTTCATCGCCCAGGAACTCAACGTGTCGGTGGAAAACACCCAAGCCTTCGTTCTGGGTGGGCACGGCGACACCATGGTTCCGCTGCCTCGCTACTCCACCGTGGCCGGAATTCCGATCACCGAGCTGATGCCGCCGGATCGGGTGGAAGCTCTGGTCCAGAGAACCCGGGACGGTGGGGCTGAGATTGTGGGACTGCTCAAGCAGGGTAGCGCTTTTTATGCTCCCTCAGCGGCGGCCGTTGAAATGGTGGAAGTGATCTTGAGGGACAAGAAGAAAATTCTTCCCTGTTGCGTCTATCTCGAGGGTGAGTATGGGGTCAACGATCTTTACGTCGGCGTCCCCGTGAAGCTGGGATCCAGGGGGGCCGAAGAGGTGATAGAAATTACCCTCAGCGAGTCGGAGAAGTTCCAGCTCCAACATTCGGTTGATGCCGTCGCGGAACTGGTGAAGGTTCTGAAAGAGAACGACCTTCTGAGTTAGCAGAGAGGCACGCTGCGCGTGCTGAGAAACACGCTTCGCGCGTCAGTCCGTTTCGCGGACTCGTGCTGTGGTGTAGTCGTGCTGTCGTGCTATCGGCCGGAATCGGCGCACTGAGGCGCCTCCCACACTCCGGTGTCGGCTCAAATGGGCGGGATAAGGAAAGGGATAATTTAGCTTCTCTATGTCTTGGCGTCTCTGTGGTGAAAATTTCTTTCTGTGCCGTTGTGATTAAGTCCGTTCTCAATTTCCCCTGGAGGTAAGCTCTGGCATAATCAAGTCATGTCTGAAACAGCAAAACCGCGGGTAGCGTTTTTGGGGACCGGACTGATGGGACAGCCGATGGCCGAGCGCCTTCTGACCCGGGGCTATCCGCTTCGGGCTTACAACCGCAGCCGGGAGAAGGTCCAACCCCTGAAGCCTTTCGGTGCCGAGATTGTGGAGACTCCCGGGGAGGCCATTCACCAAGCCGATTGCGTGGTCCTGATGCTGGCCGACGCGCCGGCGATCCGGGAGGTCATATTCTCGGAGTCCGCCCGCCGAGAGTTGTCGAGCAGCACCGTGATTCAGATGGGAACCATCGGTCCCTCCGAAAGTCAGGACTTCGAGCGGGAGGTGAACGCTGCCGGGGGTGAGTATGTGG
>JAYZBY010000126.1:0-7030 GCA_036338555.1 Acidobacteriota bacterium
CTGCTCTGGTTGATCTGCAGTTGGAAGCCACCCTGCTGCGAAACAATGCCGTGGTTCTCAGCCTGTGCGCCCTGGCCTGTCGGAGACGAAAAGAAGAACCTCCGCTTCGCCACAGGCTGCAGTTGCTGGTCAAGCAGTGGAACCACTCTCAGGTGGATGGGGACGGACTTGCTGAGGTGGCCCATCCGGATTGTGAACCGTTTCAGGTGGGCGCCCAGGTCTTCGTGCAGCCTCACTTCGAAGCCTTGTCGCTGTATCGAGCGGAAATCCTGGATCAGCTGCAGCGACTGCTTCGGCAGCCGGCCTTTTCATCTCTAGACCAGAAAGAGGAGTGGACGGCATGGGATCTTTACTGCGGGGCCGGAGCCCTTTCGGATCTTCCCGGCCTGGCTGCGGGCAGCGGACACCAGTTAACCACCTGGTCTGTGGATGGAGAAGCATCGGCGATCACAGCACTGAAGCGAAATTATCCTGCCCTGGCCGCCCACTCTGTGGTGGGCGATGTCCGAGATTTCATCCGGGACAGGGTAGACGATGCCGAGCTCCCCGACATCCTTCTGTGCGATCCTCCCAGAGACGGCATCGGCCTGTCCGCTGCCACCAGTCTGAGTCGGGCACTTGCCGGCCGGGAAGCACCGACGGCCCTGATCTGGTTGGCCTGTGACAATGCCAGCTGTGCACGAGATCTAAAGCCGTTTCTGGATCACGGCTTCAGCCTGCATTCGATGGCCCTGTTTGATTGCTTCACCTATACCACCCATGCCGAGACGGTGGTACTGCTGGGGTGCCCCGGCACCACCCACTGACAGGATTTACCCGGTTCCCCACTCAGACGTTGAACAGAAAATGGCTGATATCTCCATCCTGGAGCACGTATTGACGGCCTTCGAGCTTCACCAGACCCTGTTTGCGTGCGCTTGCCATGCTGCCGGATTCCACCAGATTCTCAAAAGAAATGACCTCGGCTCGGATGAATCCCCGCTCGATATCGGAATGGATGACGCCTCCGGCCTCCACCGCAACGGCGCCTTGGCAAATCGTCCAGGCTCGAACCTCGTCTTCGCCGACGGTGAGAAAACTGATCAGTCCTAGCAGGGCGTAGGAGGAAGCGATGACCCGATCTCTGGCGGGTGCCTGAATCCCGAGGTTTTCCATGAATTCACGGGCATCAGTTTCCTCCAGCTGGGTCAATTCCTCCTCGATCTTGCCGCTGAGAGGCACCACCAGGCTTTTGGAATGATGGTACTCCAGGTTCGGGGGGGCGGAGAGCTGCTCCTCTCCGATGTTGAGAACCACCAACACCGGTTTCTGTGAGAGGAGAGGATAGCCTCTAATCAGCTTTTCCTCCTGTGAGGTGAGTTCCAGGTCTCGTATCGGCCGCTCTTTCTCAAGGGATTCCTTGAGTCGTAACAGGACATTCCGTTCGTCAATCTTGACGTTCTTTTCCTGGCCTGAAGTTTTCTTCAGCTCTTTCTCGAGCCGTTCCAGCCTTCTTTCGATGATCACCAGGTCGGAAAAGATGAGTTCCAGATCGACTCCCCCCAGGTCGGCTTCCGGGTTTACCGCCCCCGAAGGATGGGGGACACTCTCGTCCTCGAAGGCGCGAACCACGTGAAGCAAGGCATCGGCAGTTCCGATATAACCCAGGATTTCCGCCGACAGTTCGGTTCCCTGCTCCTCTCCCTTGAACCCGCTCACATCCACGTACTGCACCTCGGCTGCCGTGAGCTTGTGCGGCTTGTAAATGTTAGCCAGAACGTCCAGCCTGGGATCGGGGACCTTGACCGATGCCAGATTGGGTGCAAGCCGCCCCGAAGAGAAGGCTGCAGTCTCAGCTGTTTTCCTTGTCAACGCATTAAAGACCGTCGTCTTACCGCTATTGGGCAGTCCGACAATGGCAATCTTCATAATTCAGCCCGCCTAAGAAGGGAGGGAGTATATCGACTCCGGGTGGGCTTGTTCAACCCAACAGTGGACGAAGGTCTTGCAAAATAATGAAGACCCCCTATAATGCTATCCCCCTTATTGAAGCCGGTGCCGCCACCATTCAGGAGCTTCCTGCAGGGAGAGAGCTACAAATGAGACTTCAGTTGCCGACTTTTCGAAATCCCGCCTTCTGCTCATGATTCGTGCCCTCAATCTCTCCAAGGCCTATGGGTCGAATCTGCTGTTTGACGAGGTGAGCTTCGTCTTGAACCCGGGGGAGCGGCTGGGACTGGTGGGACGCAATGGCCATGGCAAGACCACCCTGTTTCGGATTCTCCTGGGCGCCGAGAGTCCCGATGACGGGCAGATGGTGGTGCCGAAGGGTTATCGGATCGGTCATCTCTCCCAGCAGATCAAATTTTCCGAGGCCAGCGTTCTGGCCGAGGCCTGCACCAGCCTTCCGAAGACCGAGGACGGCACCGATATCAGCTATCGCGCCAAGGCGGCGCTCGACGGCCTGGGGTTTTCCCCGCAGGATCTGGATCGTTCTCCCGGGGAACTCTCGGGAGGATTTCAGGTGCGTCTCAACCTGGCCAAGGTGCTGGTTTCCGAGCCCAATCTTCTGCTTCTCGATGAGCCCACCAACTACCTGGACATCGTCTCGATGCGCTGGCTGCAGCGGTTTCTTGGGGACTGGCGCAGCGAGCTGATCCTGATTACCCATGACCGAGAGTTCATGGATGGGGTCACCACTCACACCATGGCGATTCACCGCAAGAAGCTTCGAAAGCTCGAAGGGACCACCGCGCAGGCGTTCGAACAGATCGCCCAGCAAGAGGAAATTCACGAAAAGACCCGCCTGAATCAGGAAAAGAATCGTCGCCAACAGGAGCAGTTCATCGAGCGCTTCCGGGCCAAGGCCACCAAGGCCAAGGCGGTGCAGAGCCGTGTCAAGAGGCTCGACAAAGAACTGGCCCTGGAGCGTCTTGACGAGATCCATAATCTCAGCTTTCGCTTCCGTGCCGCCTCCTTTCCCGCCAAACGCACCCTGAATGTCGAGGGTCTTTCCTTCCATTACCCCGAAGGCCCCCAATTGATCGAGGGACTGCGTCTTCAGGTGGGTCGGCACGATCGAATCGGGGTCATAGGTCCCAACGGCCGGGGCAAAACGACCCTGCTGTCGCTTCTGGCCGGCGTTCTGGAACCGGTGGCGGGAAAGATCGGTCTCCATCCCAAAACCGAAATGGCCTATTTCGGACAAAGCAACGTGGATCGCCTTGATCCCGAAAAAACTGTCGAGGAAGAGATCCTGTCGGTCCATCCCGAGCAAAGCAGAGGCGCCGCACGGGGCATCTGCGGCTTGATGATGTTTCCAGGCGATGATGCCCTCAAGAGGGTCAAGGTTCTCTCCGGAGGCGAGAGAAGTCGCGTCCTGCTGGGCAAGCTTCTGGTGAGCCCCTCCAACTTGCTGGTTCTTGACGAGCCGACCAACCATCTGGACATGCAGTCGACCGAGGGCCTCATGTATGCGCTCGAGGAGTTCCCGGGTGCCCTTGTGCTGGTGACTCACAGTGAAATGATCCTTTCCCGGCTGGTCAACCGGCTGGTCGTATTCGATGCTGGGAAGGTTCGGGTATTCGAGGGGGGATACCAGGATTTCCTGGAGCAAGTCGGTTGGGCGGACGAAAGCTTCCAAAAGCCGTTCCCCACCCGGAGTGCCCAGAAGGGAAGGAATCGCAAGGAACTGCGGCGTCTGCGAAGCGGCATCATCTCGGAGCGCTCGAAGTCTTTGAAGCCCCTTGAGGCGAAAATCAAGGAGGTGAGGAAAAGGATCCTTGTCCTGGAGGAAGAAGACAAACAAGGCAATGCCCTGCTGTGCGCGGCCTCCACTGATGGCGAGTCCGAAGTGATCGCCAGGTTGGTGCGGCGAGCCCGTGTGATCAAGACTGAAATTGAGAGCCTGATCCAAAAACTCGAAAAGCTCACCCACCAACAGGGCCAACTGCAGGAGAACTACGCCCGGCGATTGGAGGAACTCAAGTAGGCGGCGAGCCCTTCACCACCAAGACACGGAGAAAAATTCAGAATCCAGAATGAAGAATCCGGAGTGTGGGAGGCGCCTCAGCGTGCCGATTCCGGAGGCCGCTCATAGAGCGACCGCTACAACGACCTCGTCGTGGGCGCAAAGCCGTGCGCCCCTACTTTTGATTCCAGGGAATTCTTCATTGGGGATTCTCCTGATTGGTAAAGTCGGCTCATCCATAGTTCAGAAGAAAGAGCGTGTAAACTAATGAGTATGCAGAGGAGAGACGATGTTCGGAATCTGGCTATTATTGCCCATGTCGATCACGGCAAGACCACCCTGGTGGATGCCATGCTCTGGCAAAGCGGAGTGTTTCGCGAGAACCAGCATGTCCTGGAGAGGGTGATGGACTCGATTGACCTGGAGCGCGAGAAGGGCATCACCATCATGGCCAAGAATACTTCGGTACTTTACGGAGAGGTTCAGATCAACATCGTCGATACCCCGGGCCATGCCGACTTTGGAGGCGAGGTCGAGCGGACCCTCAAAATGGTGGATGGCGTGATGCTTTTAGTCGACGCCAGTGAGGGGCCGCTACCCCAGACTCGGTTCGTCTTGAGAAAGGCCCTGGAAGCCGATCTGCCGCCGATCGTGGTGATCAACAAGATCGACCGTTCCGATGCCCGACCCCAGGAAGTCCTTGATGAGATCTACGATCTCTTTATTGATCTGGATGCAACGGAGGATCAGCTCGGTTTTCCAGTTCTGTATTCCGATGCCAAAAGTGGGACCTGCCGGAGTTCGGTCGACGGCGAGAACCAATCGCTGGTCCCGCTGTTTGAGCAGATCCTCACCACCGTCCCTGCGCCTCAATTCGATGAAGAGGCGCCCCTACAGCTTCTGATCACCAATCTGGACTATGACGATTACGTGGGTCGTCTGGCGGTTGGCAGAGTGTTCAACGGGCGGATTGCCGAAAAGGACCAGGTGGCCCTGTGCCGAAGAGACGGGACCCTGGAGCAGGTTCAGATTACCGGCGTTTACGGTTTCGAGGGATTGCGGCGCATTGAGCTCAAGGAGGCCCGAGCAGGCGACATCGTGGTGCTGGCCGGGGTAGCTGTCATCAATATCGGAGAAACCCTGACCAGTATCGATGACCCACGACCCCTGCCATTGGTTCAGGTCGATGAGCCGACCATATCGGTCGTTATGTCGGTCAATGATTCACCCCTGGCGGGAAGGGACGGAAAGCACCTCACCTCGAGCAAGTTAAAAGAGCGGCTGCTCAAGGAGAGTCTCATCAATGTGTCCATCGAAGTGGAGGAGACGGAATCCCCGGATGCCTTCAAGGTTTCCGGACGCGGTGAACTCCAGCTGGCCATTCTGATCGAGATGATGAGAAGAGAAGAGTTTGAGTTGTGCGTTGGCCGACCTGCCGTGATTACACGGCAGGTCAATGGCGTTGAAAAGGAGCCCATGGAGCAACTGGTCATCGATTGTCCCGAAGCTTTCATTGGAGTCGTGACCGAGAAGATGGGCATCCGAAAAGGGCAGATGACAAAGATGGTAAACCACGGATCGGGACGGGTACGTATCGAATTCCGCGTCCCTTCCCGTGGGTTGCTGGGATTTCGCACCGAATTTCTGACCGACACTCGAGGCACCGGGATCATGACCCATATCCTGGATGGCTATGAGGAGTGGCTGGGCGACATTCCTCGCAGGCCGACTGGAGCCCTGGTCTCGGATCGGAGCGGCAAGGCCAATTCTTACGCCATCGAGCATCTCCAGCCACGCGGCGAACTCTTTGTTTCACCGGGCGAAGAGGTTTACGAGGGCATGATGGTGGGCGAAAATTCGCGGCCGCAGGATCTGGATGTGAACATCACCAAAGAGAAGAAGCTCACCAACATCCGCTCCTCCACCAGTGACGTGCTGATCCATTTGATTCCACCCCGTAAAATGAGCCTCGAGCAGTGTCTGGAGTTTATTGGAGACGATGAGATGTTGGAGGCGACTCCGAAGTCGTTGAGATTGCGCAAGCGTGTGCTCCAGGTCTCCCGGCGCAAGTAGCTGCCATCACTCGATCTTCATATCTCCTCGGGACCGGGGTTTGGCTCCCAGCTTCAGTAACAGGTCAGCCGTATCCGGGTGGCTGCCGTAGCTCCCTCGGGAGCCCAGGGCCGGACTGATTCCGATCGCCATCGACCAGGGCGTCTGTCCGAGATTGTCCTCGATCTCCACCCTGGCTCCATGGTCGACCAGGTACTGAATCACCTCGTTCTCTCCCGCGAAGGCGGCGGCGTGCAGGGCCGTTTGACCGTTCTCCCGGGTGGCATGAACGTCGACGCCCAACTCCACCACCACCCGGACGGCTTCCTCGGGCCTTCCCAATCTCTGCTTGATGGTTCCCTGGGTGACTCCCCGGGCCGCTCCCGCGGCTGCCATCAGGGATGTGGTCTCTCCCTTGGCCGTAAGCGTGTGATCGGCACCGTGCTCGGCCAGAACCCGCAGCATTTCAGCATCCCCGCCCAGCGCCGCCAGAAAGAACGGCGTGGCTCCTTCCATCCCCATGCCGGTTGAAGGGTCATCCGGGCCCAGTCTCAAGCGGGTGATGATGCGGGCGTTTGGATTGGCTCCCTTGGCCAGTAGTGCCTTTGCCAGGTCATGCATGCTGGGCGGAACCATCCGGTAGGCGGGGTCGTAGTTGAGGCTGTTGATCAGGGAGAGTCCCTGGGCCATGGTGTAGTGTAAAGCCGTGACTCCGTGTGCCTCGGGTTGGTCGGGTTCGGCGCCCTGCTCCAGGAGAAAAAGCCCCAGCTTCTCGTGGCCGCTGGCGGTGGCCACCGTCAGGGCATTGCCGTGCTCCTCGGTGGCATAGTTGAGATCGGCGCCCTTGGCCAGGAGGAGTCGGACCGAATCCAGGTCGTCCTGCTGGACCGCAAACAGCAGGGGTGTGAAGCCCCCGCTTGATCGAGCGTTGATGTTGGCGTCGTGCTCGATCAGAGTCCGTGCCACCTGGGAATGTCCGGAGGCCAGTGCCCACATCAAAGCGGTCTGCTCCCAGCGAGTCTCCCTTCC
>JAYZBY010000127.1:0-7830 GCA_036338555.1 Acidobacteriota bacterium
ACAGGAAAGGAGTTGGTGGCCAAGGCCATTCATGGCAGCAGCCAACGATCCGATGGTGCTTTTGTGGCCGTCAACAGCGGCTCTGTTCCGTCCGACCTGCTTGAGAGTGAACTCTTCGGGCATGTCAAAGGAGCTTTTACCGGGGCCACTTCCAGAAAAAAAGGCCTGTTCGAGATCGCTGACGGGGGAACGATTTTCCTGGATGAAGTCGGAACCTTGTCTCTGGACACTCAGGCCAAGTTACTGCGGGTGATTCAGGAAAGAGAGTTTCGCCGGGTGGGCGGAGTGGAGAATACCAAGGTGGATGTCCGCATCATAGCGGCCACCAACGTTGATCTGAAGGAGGCCATGGAAAACCGGCTGTTTCGCGAGGACCTCTACTTTCGTTTGAATGTGATCACCATCAGTCTTCCTCCCTTGCGTGAACGCAAGCAGGATATTCCTCTTCTGGCTGAGCACTTTGCCCAGCACTTTGCCCAGGAAAACAATCGCCCTGGGGGCCCTTTGGATCATTCGGTGGTGAAGCTGTTAATGAAAAGTGATTGGCCGGGAAACGTTCGAGAGCTGGAAAACGTGATGGAGCGAGCGGTTGTGCTGGCTCCCGACAGCGGTGAGCTCACCCCGGATCTGTTCCCTCGTGAAGTCCTGAACTCGACTTCTGTGAGTATAAAAAGACTTGACATGCTGGAAAATGGAACCAGTTTGAAGGATTCGGTACGTGAGTATGAGAGGAACTTGATTGTGAATGCCCTTGAGAAGGCCGACTGGAATCAAAAGGAAGCCGCCTTAATGCTTGGTGTCAATCCAAGCACCCTGAACGAGAAGCTCAAGCGGCTCAACGTTAAAATTCCGTAAGCAGCTACGCTGCTCAAACCCCTAACTTCTAATGCCGAACCCCTAACTTGAGAGGGCATCTTGCCATCACTCCAGTGTTTCCGGTCAGAGGTCAGAGGTTTGACTTCCAATATTAGCCAGCACTATCATTGGTTTTTCCTTTATAATCTGATACTTTCACGGCTTCGACGAATCTGAAACAGTGTTGATTGGAGGAAAATAAGTGATGGGTGGAACTCTTTTCACTTACTTACGCCAGGGGGGGCCGATGATGATCCCGCTGGTTCTGTGCTCTCTGGTCGGCGTGGCTTTCATCATCGAAAGGGCTATTTCCCATTATCGAATCAAGGGCGCTACCGCGGAAATTTTTGCGGGAATTCGTGAGCTGTTGTTGTCGGGAGATTTGCGTAAATCCGTTGAAATTTGCGAATCGTATGATCATCCGGTAGCGGCTACCCTGAAATCGGGCCTGCTGCGTTATGGAAAGACCCATGGTGAGATCGAAAAGGCCATGGAGAGCGTGGCGCTGCATGAGCTCTCCAAACTGGAGAAGGGGCTTTGGATCCTGGCGACCGTGGCTAACGTTGCGCCCCTGTTTGGTTTCCTGGGAACGGTCACCGGGATGATCGCTTCTTTCCAAGCTCTGGCCGAGGTGGGGCTGGGAAATCCCCAGGCGGTAGCCGGCGGTATCTCGGAGGCTTTGATTACGACCGCCACCGGCCTGATTATCGCCCTGCCTGTTCAGACGGCCTACAATTACTTCAATAATCGCGTCTCGACCTTCGCCCTGGATATGGAGACCAGTTCATCTATGCTTCTGGAAACCTTCAGTGAGATCGAGGAGGCTGAAGCCACTCCGCCCTCCCCGCAGAAGCAGGTGATATGAGCACAAGGCATGGAGTTCGCAGTGTTGCTCCGACCGTTCCCACCGCTTCCATGGCGGACATCGCCTTTTTGTTGATCATCTTCTTCATGTTGACCACTTCATTTTCGCCGGAACGTACCACGGTCGAGCTTCCCCAATCGGAAATCCGCACGGAAGTCCCCAGTGATTCTGCGATCATTGCCATTACGGCTGATGGGGAAATAAAATTTACGGACGGTGAACGCCCCTCGTTTTTGTTGGGAAGTGTCCAAGAAATTGGCTTGCTTACCCAGGAGATTATCGGTTTTATTCCCGACAAGGAATTTCTCATCAAGGCGGATCGCCTGGTCCGCTATGAAATAGTTGATGGGGTTCTCGAACAATTGCGCCTCAATGGAGCTCAGCGCATAGGCTTGCTGACCGAAAAGAAAGCTCCAGGGGGCGGCGGATGAATCTGAGGAAGCGCCTTCGACCCCAGGCTGAAGTTCCTACTTCCTCCATGGCGGACATCGCCTTTCTGTTGATTGTTTTCTTTATGCTCACGGCGGTGTTTGCAACTACCGAAGGCCTCCAGTTTCAGTTCCCGGAAGATGACCCCACCCAGCTTGATGTGCAACCGGAGGAAGCTGTCCACATCAAGATCAATGGAGCCGGCAACTACGTTGTCGACAGGACTCCGATGACCGAGGCCGAACTGGGCGGTTATGTCCAGATGAAGATGGAACAAAGCCCCCAGAAACCCGTCATTATTCAGACCAACGCCGAGGTGCCGTATTTCGTGATGATTGATGTTTTTGATCTCTTGAAGTACCTGGAGGTCCAAAATATTTCCATTCCCACTCAAACTGAGGTTGAACGCTGGAAAGCCTTTGGAATTTTTGAGTAGGCACTGGAAGATAGCATTGATCATGGTCCTCCTGACCAGCTGGAGGCCGGTTTTTCTGCTGGCGCAGGAAGGCGATTATCAAAAAGGGCTCTCCTACTACAAGCAACAGGAATACCAGAAGGCGATTGAGGAATTTGAGGTGATTGTCAAGGCCAACCCCGACTATGAAAGCGGCTTTAGAGTTCTAGGAGATTGCTATCTCAAGCTCATGGATTACGAACAAGCTGCAGAGGCCTTCCAAAACGCCCTACGCCTGAAAGAGGATAACTACATTTCTCATTATGGCTTGGCATTGGCCCACTACAACGCTGGCAGATACGACGAGACCGTCTCCACCCTGAGGGAGGGCGAAAGCTACGCTCGATCTCCTCGCCACCAATATCAACTTTATCGCACCCGGGGATCCGCCTATTATAATCTCCGGGATTTTGAAAGGGCTGTTGCTGACCTGGGAAAAGCGACCGCCATACAGCGGGGGAATCCGAAGGACCTTCTGCAGCTGGGGATTGCTTACTACCACCTGGAAAATTATGGTGAGGCGGATCGATTGCTCAGGCAGGCCGTGGCGCTGGAGCCAAATCTTTTGGAGGCGACTGAATATCTAGCTCGCCTCAGGTACCGAGAGGGCATCGAAGCCATAGAAGTTCAAAATTATTCCAAGGCCGTTGAAATTCTTCGGGAATACGTCGATCAAAATCCCACCGATGGGGAAGCGAGCTTCAGTCTGGGCTTGGCTCAGCTTTTTTCAGATAACCTCTCGGCAGCTGAAAAGGAGTTTCTGAAAACCGCCGAACTGATGCCTGAGAATTGGGAGAGTTTCGACCGGCTTGGCTATATCCACGAACTCAAGAGCGACTATCCCAAATCTCTCGAAAACTATCAAAAAGCTCACGGTCTCAATCCTGATTCTTCTATTCAGGAAAGTATCGAGCGGATCCAGGAGCGGATTCGGCGAGGTGAATAGGGGATAAGAAGAATCCAGAATCCAGAAACTAAAAGATAGAAGATAGGCCCCCTGCAGGACGTAAATCGATGCCGGTTATTGAGGAAGTTCGCGCTCGCGCTATCTTAGATTCAAGAGGAAATCCTACCGTTGAAGTGGAGGTGTTCACTGATCAGGGATTCCGGGGAGGAGCGGCGGTTCCCTCAGGGGCATCCACCGGAGAGCATGAAGCCCTCGAGTTGCGTGATCAAGACCCGCGGCGTTACCTGGGCAAGGGGGTAGCCAAGGCCATTGACAATGTTCATCGCTTGATCGCGCCCGTCCTGAAAGGTCTGCCCATCACTGATCAGAGCCTGATTGACGAGGCCATGATCAAACTGGATGGAACCGAGTCTAAGAAGACACTGGGAGCCAATGCCATACTGGCTGTATCTTTGGCCTGCGCGCGTGCTGCTGCGAACTCCCGGGAGACTCCTTTATATCGATATTTGGGAGGAACCGGGAGTTCACCTCTTCCGGTCCCCATGATCAACATCCTCAACGGAGGACTGCACGCCGATAACACCCTGGATTTCCAGGAGTTCATGATCATTCCGAGGCGGGCGGAGTCCTTTTCCCAAGCTATCCGTATGGGGGTTGAGACCTTCCATCATTTGAAGCAAGTCCTGAAGGACCAGGGACATCGTACCTTTGTTGGAGACGAGGGTGGATTTGCGCCTAATCTCAAATCCAACCAGGAAGCTGCCGAGTTGCTCCTTGAGGCCATCGAGAGGGCCGGTTACCGTCCCGGAGAGGACATTTGGCTGGCCCTGGATGTGGCCGCCAGTGAGTTTTACCAACCCGATGGGCGGTATGATTTTGCCAAGTCGGGTGGTGGGAAAAAAGATGTTGAGGAGATGATCCGACTCTACGATGATTGGATCCGCCGGTATCCCGTCTACTCAATTGAGGATGGGCTTGCTCAAAATGACTGGGAAGGCTGGAGCCAGCTGACCCAAGCCCTGGGGAAGCGCGTTCAGTTAGTGGGGGATGATCTTTTTGTAACCAATCCTGACAGGCTGCAGAAGGGAGTCGATGGGGGGGTAGCCAACTCCATTCTGATCAAACTCAATCAAATTGGCACCTTGACGGAAACCTTGGGGACTGTGGAGTTGGCCCATGCGAATGGTTATGCCAATGTCATTTCTCACCGATCCGGAGAGACAGAAGATTCATTTATTGCCGATCTGGCCGTGGCCACCAATGCCGGTCAGATCAAGACCGGCTCAGTCTGTCGTACCGATCGGGTTTGCAAATACAATCAGCTGCTTCGCATTGAAGAGGACTTGGGTGCGGATGCCAGGTATGCGCAGTTAAAGGATTATAGTTGAGCAGCGAACCCCTAACCCCTGACCTCTGGCCATAGAGTCATTGAACACCCTTGAGCGAAGAATGCGAGTGTTGGCACCAGAAATGGAGGTTTTCACCCAAACAGGTCAGCGGTCAGCGGTCAGCGGTCAGGGGGCGGTGGTCAGCTGGTTAGCTGGATCTGTATAATTCCAACCGTGCCACGACCACCGATACTCGTACTGGCAGTTCTGGACGGCTGGGGTCTCAGCGACCTCAAAGAGGGTAACGCCATCGCCCAGGCCCAGCTGCCCACTTTCGAGAAGTTCCTTTCTCGCTACCCCTGGGTCCCTCTCGAGGCAAGCGGAACCCGGGTTGGCCTTCCCAAAGGACTGATGGGAAACAGCGAAGTCGGTCACCTTAATATCGGCGCCGGCCGTGTGGTGGATCAAGACATTACCCGCATCGACGAGTCCATCGCCGCTGGCGACTTTTTTTCCTGTGAGGCGCTTCGACTGCTGCTGGATCCGGCGCGAGAGGGAGCACTGCATCTGATGGGCCTGATTTCCGATGGTGGCGTTCACAGTCATCTCAATCATCTTTTCGCACTCTTGAGGTTTGCCAAACAAGAAGGGATCCAAGAGGTGTTCATTCATGCCTTTACCGATGGCCGCGACACTTCTACGCAAGGAGGGGTCAAGTACTTGCGAGAAGTCGAAAGGGAAGCGGAGAGTATCGGTATCGGTCGGATCGCCTCGGTGTGTGGTCGCTACTTTGCCATGGATCGGGACAAGCGGTGGGACAGAACGGAGAAGGCCTATCGGGCAATTGTGGAAGGCCGTGGCGAAAAGAGTTTTGTGGACCCGCTGGAAGGAGTCCGCTGTTCCTACCTGGATGATGTCACCGACGAATTTATCGTGCCTTTTGCCGTCGTCGACAAGGAAGGAAAACCGGTAGGTGCCCTTCAGAAAGAGGACGCGGTCATTTTCTTTAATTTTCGGGCTGACCGGGCTCGGCAACTGACACGAGCCATGGCCGTCAAGGAATTTTCTCACTTTCCGCGACCCGAGCAATGGGTTCGGCACTTCCTTACCATGACCGAGTACGACAAGGAATTCACCTTCCCCAGGGTTTTCCCGCCCATCCGATTGGAGCGGAGTTTCGTTAAGCTGATGAGCCAGTACCAGATTTCCAATCTTCGCCTGGCTGAAACGGAGAAATATGCTCATGTCACCTACTTCTTCAATTGTGGCGAGGAAGATCCGTTCGAGGGTGAAGAACGTGTCCTGATTCCTTCCCCTCGTGTAAGCACCTACGATCTGAGGCCCGAGATGAGCGCCTTCAAGATCACCGATCAGCTCTTGCATGAGATCGATCGGGCTAGCTACCAGACCGTGATCTTGAATTTTGCCAATGCCGACATGGTCGGCCACACGGGAGTTCTGAAAGCAGCCGTCAAAGGCGTGGAGGTGGTGGACGCCTGTATGGGTCGGATCCACCGGAAGGTCCAGGAGGTGGGCGGAGTGATGATGGTCACTTCGGATCATGGAAATGCCGAACAGATGATTGATCCGGATACGGGTGAAATCCACACGGCCCACACCTCCAACCCCGTACCCTTTATCCTGCTGGATGATCATTATGACCAGAAGCTGAAAAAGGGGGGAGCTTTGGAGGACATCGCTCCTACCGTTCTCCAGTATCTGGAAATCGAGAAGCCCGCTGAGATGACAGGAGATTCCCTGCTGCTGGTAGAGTGATGAGTCCCGATTTGAGTATCGTTATCCCCACTTGTAATGGCCTGGACCTGCTGCGTGAAAACCTTCCCTCGGTTCAAAGGGCCGCGCAGTGTTACCATCTGAAAACGGGATGCATGACGGAGATCATTGTGGTGGATGATGGAAGCCAGGATGATACATGCGAGACCCTGCCCGTTGAATTCCCCGACATTTATTTGATGGTACGCTCGCGCAATGAGGGTTTTGCCAAGGCGTGCAATACGGGGTTTGAGGGAGCGCGGTTTCCCTTGGTGGCTTTGCTAAACAACGACGTCAGGATCGAAGAAGACTACTTCGTTTATCAGGCACTACAATTCCAGGATCCAGACGTGTTTGCGGTTACCGCCAAGGTCTTTGAGTGGGACCAGCCCATTTTTGCCACGGGTGGGAGATTTGGTCAGTTCCGGAGAGGGTTTTGGAGCGTCTATTTCAATTACGATGCCTGTACCCCACCCGCCCGGGAATGGATCGAGGGGAGACGACTCCTGTCTGCCTACGCGATCGGGGGATTTTCCACCTACAACCGGGAAAAACTTCAGATATTGGGGGGTTTCAACGAACTCCTTTCGCCCTTTCATTGGGAAGACGTCGATCTTTCCTACCGGGGATGGAAAAGGGGGTGGGAGGTCCGCTATGAACCTCGAAGTGTTGCCCATCACCGGGCCAGCGCAACCATCAATGCCTACTACAAGAAGAAGTACGTGGATGCCGTTTCCTTCCGGAATCGATTACTCTTTCACTGGATCAACCTGCATTCTCGAACCTATCTTCTTCGGCATTTGATTTCGTTGCTGGTACTGACCTTCACTCGAGTGTTGGTCTTGGATTTGTACTTCTACCATTCCTTGGGGCTGGCTCTCAGCCGACTTCCGGAGGTATTAAAACTTAGGAGGCTGGAGGGGTCCAGGGCCAGAAGAACGGATGTTGAAATTTCCAGAATCCTCGATCGTTTCTATGATTCTGCGCCTATTGAGATTTACTATAATCAGCAGGAAGTGATCCAGAAACATCCTGATTTCGAGGAAGCCGAGGCGTGAAGAAGATTTCTGCCGTGCTAATTACCTTCAACGAGGAGGAGAAGATTCAACGTGCCTTGAGGAGCCTTAAGCCTGTCTGTGACGAAATTGTTGTGGTGGATTCCTACAGCTCGGATGGGACGGTTGAAACCTGTCGCCAATACACGGATCGGGTTTTGTTG
>JAYZBY010000128.1:0-4184 GCA_036338555.1 Acidobacteriota bacterium
TAGAATGATCGAGCAGGTCCTGAAGCAGGTAAACCAGGAAACCGGAGAGGCGGAAAGCCTTCAAGAGGCCATCGATCTTTGGGTGAATAAATCAGGTGAACCCAACACCCTTCCCCCTCTCAAGAAACTGCATGATCGCTGCATTCGCCTGGGATACGCTCCCCATATGGTCCGGCAGCAGCTAGATCCCTATTTTGACAACCTCGACTGGAGTCGAAAAGATGAGCACGGCCGCTGAGATACGTGAGAAATTCCTTAATTACTTTGAAAGTCAGGGGCACAAGCGTGTCCAGAGCGGTTCGCTGGTTCCTGAAAACGATCCGACTCTCTTGTTCACCAATGCAGGAATGAACCAGTTCAAGGATGTCTTTCTTGGATTGGAAAAACGTGATTTTAAACGTGCCGCCAGCAGTCAGAAATGCATGCGTGTCAGCGGCAAACATAATGATCTGGAAACGGTGGGACGTACCGCTCGACATCATACTTTTTTCGAAATGCTAGGAAATTTTTCCTTTGGCGATTATTTCAAGAAAGATGCCATTCGCTACGCCTGGGAGTTGTGTACCCAGGTCTACCCCATCCCACCAGATCGACTGACCATCACCGTTTATCAAGATGACAATGAAGCTTTCCAGTTGTGGCAAGACGATATCGGAATCCCGCCGGAACGAATGGTGAGGATGGGTAAGGAAGAAAATTTCTGGGCGATGGGACCCACCGGTCCCTGCGGGCCCTGCTCCGAACTGCACTACGATACGGGAACCAGTCCAGCCGGTCATTCAACCTGCACAGTTGAATGTGATTGCGGGCGGTTCGTGGAGATCTGGAATCTGGTGTTCATGCAGTTCAACAGGGACTCCTCTGGAGAATTGACGCCACTTCCCTCCCCGTCAATCGATACCGGGATGGGGTTGGAGAGACTCGCCTGCGTCCTGCAGGGGGCCTCGAGCAATTACGACACGGATCTTTTCCGCCCCATTATCCAGGAGGCGTGCCGTCAGATGAATGTAGTGTACGGCCAGGACGAAAAAAAGGATATTAGCTTGAGAATTCTGGCCGATCACAGTCGCGCCTGCGCCTTTTTGATCAACAACGGCATCTCTCCTGGGAATGAAGGTCGCGGCTACGTGTTGCGGAAAATTCTGAGACGTGCCATTCGTCACGGCAAGATCCTGGGAGCACAGGAGCCCTTTATCCATACACTCACGGCCCTGGTGGCGGAACTCATGAAGGATGCCTACCCGGAACTCCTTGCAACACGCGAGTATGCAGCCAAGATCGTCCGTAATGAAGAGGAAAAGTTCAGTGCCACTCTGACCCACGGAACTCAACTTCTGGATGAGATTTGTGATTCGACCTCCGAGCAGGAACCCTTGTCCGGCAAGGACCTTTTCCGCCTTTACGATACCTATGGCTTCCCTTTTGACCTGGCCAGGGAAATTGCCGCGGAACGAGGCCTGAGTGTGGATGAGAAAGGGTTTTACGCCGAGATGGAGAAACAACGGACTCGGGCCAGAGCCAGCTGGAAGGGCGGGGAGAAGGAGATCAGGCCCATTTATCAGGAACTGGCCCGACAGGAGTTGGAGACGGAATTTACCGGATATACTCGGTTCAGCGAAGTTTCCGGACAAATCCTGGCAATCGTCAAGGGAGAAGAACGGGTATCGGAACTAGCCCAGGGCGAGACGGGAGAAATCGTTCTGGATCAGACCCCTTTTTATGCCGAGTCTGGTGGACAGGTTGCCGATCGGGGAACCCTCAGCACCGACACGGCCCAGGCCTTGGTCCAGGACGTATACTCGCCCATTAGCGGCCTGCGACTTCACAAGGTCCAGATCCCCGAGGGCCGTCTGCGAGAAAACGATAAGGTTCTGGCAAACATCTCTTTGATCGACAGAGCCCACACCAATCGGAATCATACCGCGACCCATTTGATGCACGCGGCCCTTCGAGAAGTTTTGGGCGAACACGTGAAACAGGCGGGTTCACTGGTGGATCCCGAACGATTGCGTTTCGACTTCACTCATTACAAAGGTGTGTCCAGGCAAGAGATTCAACACATTGAAGAACTGGTGAATGAGAAGATCCGCCAGAACATCCAGGTGGAAACGGACACCAGAGACCTGGATGAGGCCATTCAGGAAGGGGCCATGGCGCTTTTCGGAGAGAAGTATCGGCAACAGGTACGGGTGGTGAAGGTACCTGGTTTCAGCATGGAATTGTGCGGTGGAACACACGTCACTCACACCGGCAGCATCGCTCTTTTCAAGATTGTTCATGAAGGCAGTGTCTCCGCCGGTGTGCGGCGGGTGGAAGCCCTCACGGGTGAACCCGCGCTCGTCAGATTTCTTGACGACGAGACCCTGATCACCAGGGTCTCCGAAGAATTCAAAGTACAGCGGACCGACCTGATCGCGACCCTGGATAAAATGTCCCAGGAACTCAAGGAAACCACCAAACAGGTGGAACAACTGCAGTGGAAGCTGGCTCAAAAGGAAAGTGCCGATGTCCTGGAGGAGGTCCGCGAAATTCAGGGAGTACGAGTCCTTTCGCAGAAGGTCGAGAATCTGGACCGAAACCGCCTTCGCCAGCTTGCTGACGAACTGAAAAATCGCCTGGAAACGGGAGTAGTGGTCCTCGGAACCCCCATCGACGGGAGGGTCAGCCTGGTGGCCATGGTGACACCGGACCTGACAGCTCGGATCAGTGCCAACGATCTGATTCAGAAAATTGCCCCTTTGGTGGGGGGAGGTGGAGGGGGAAAACCCGATATGGCCGAGGCTGGAGGCAAAGATCCGGCCGGCCTGGGTGAAGCACTGGAACAAACCTATCGGGTGGTGGAGGAATTACTCAATTAGCTCGAATTGTGCATAATAAAGACTACGGGCCTCGAATATATTCATCAGGATTAAACCCATGACCGATAGCTGGGAACCGAAGGAACTGGAAAACATCGCTCTGCTGGAAGGGGTCGAAGTCGAGTCGATTCAGCATCTTTTGACACCCTGCCTCGTCAAAAACCTGAAACCCGATGAGGTACTCATAGAGTCGGGAAAACCCAACCGGCTCATGTACGCCCTTCTGTCCGGTCATCTGCGGATTCACCTCGAACTGGAGGATGACCCCATCACCGTTCTAGAACCTGGCGAGATTGTGGGCGAACTTTCCGTGATCGATGGCCAGGCCACCTCAGCCCATGTTGTAGCCGATGGCGAATGTCGAGTCCTCGGTATTGATGAGCACACGACCTGGGCCCTGATGCGGGCATCACACAACATCGCCTACAATCTGATGAAAGTTCTAGCTCATCGATTACGCGGGGGCAACAGCGTGATCTCCACGACTCAGGATCTACAGCGGGAAACCGAGCGCCATGCGGTGATCGATTCTCTTACCGGTTTGTACAACCGACGCTGGCTGGACACCTCGCTTACGGACCAAATGAACCGCTGCCGGGAAACTCACCGGGATCTCTCCGTTTTCTTCATGGATCTGGATGGCTTCAAGGGCTACAACGATACCTACGGACATCTGGCAGGCGATCACGTGTTGTCTACGGTCGGCCGCATTCTGGCAGGAACCATGCGTACCGGAGAGATGATCGCTCGCTATGGGGGCGATGAGTTCTTCATCCTGATGCCCGACGTTACCGTTGATTTACTCAAGGCTATCGCCGAACGCCTCCGGGAGTCGGTGCGAACAGCTCCCCTGGGTTCCGAATGGGCCCATCTGCCTCCGATTGACCTTTCGATTGGCTGGGCGCAAATGACCGAGGAAGATACCTCAGAAACCATAATAGCCCGTGCCGATGATGCCCTTTACAAAAACAAGGCCAGCCGGCGCAAAACCAACCGCTAAATAAACACCCACATTCGGCCCAGGCGAGTCCGGAGTGTATAATAATTAGGAGAAATGCGACTTTTACCTCTTCCGGAGCATCTTAGCCCGTATTATGCATAGCACAGCCATGGCACCGGCTCCCTCACCGATCCTGACGGTCGGCCCCTTCAAGGTAGCTTCGAGGACCCCGGCGTGGACCGAGGAGGCTGGAAGGAACCCGATGCCACCAACGAATGGGCGGGAATCTTTGCCGCTTTCCGTGGAGAACCTATACATCATCCGGCCTAGAGTCCTCCTGCCCATCCTTGTGGTTGTTCTGGTGCTGTGGACGGTCCAGGGTTTGG
>JAYZBY010000129.1:0-14394 GCA_036338555.1 Acidobacteriota bacterium
TGGAACGTGGAACGCGCTGGCCGAAGACCAGCGCTCCTACTCCGGTAATGCAAAGACGACCAGGGCCTGGTCCTCGGGCGGGCTCGGATCGTCGATATGAGAAGCTCCGGCTGCCACGATCGCCACGTACTGCCTGCCGTCCCTTCCCAGATAAGTCATGGGCACGGCACGCGCGTTCATGGCAAGTTTGGTGACCCACAGTTCCTTGCCTGTTCTGGAATCGAAGGCGCGAAAGCGCCGATCGTTGGTGGCGGCGATAAAGACCAGTCCTCCCGCCGTGGTGATGGGACCGCCAAAGCTCACCCGTCCGGTTCTCTGCTTCTCTTCCGGAAGCTCCTCGGTGATGCCGAGAGGGACCTTCCAGGCAATGTCGCCGGTGCTCGCGTTGACAGCCACCAGGTTCCCCCAGGGAGGTTTGTTGCACAACCAGGCGCCCTCACCCGAATCGATGACGTTGCCCACCTCCGGGTCCCCATCAAACCAGTGAAAGCGCTGCATGGGTCCGACGATGCTGTTGCGCCGGTAGGCAAAAAGCGCCTCCTCATTGGGATGTTCTTCGACCCAGCCGAAACTGGCTTCATCCATGGTGTTGACAAAGACGTAGCCCAGCGTTGGATCCGACGCGGAACCGCCCCAGTTGGCACCACCGACCGAGCCGGGAAAGTGGATGCTCGAGCGGGGCGGGGTGCCGGGTGCACGGTAGGCATAGGGCGTGTACGGCCCTGCGTTGTAAAAACCGCCGCTTCGCTCGACCAGTTCCCGGCAGAACCGGGCGTGCTCCTCGGTGGTGTCCTCTGCAGTGACGATGTCCTCCGGCTGGTAGCTCACCTTGGCAATGGGGGGTGGTTTCACCGGAATCGGCTGGGTGGGTGAGCTTTTCTCATCCGGGGCATTGCTCCGGGGAACCGGGACCTCCTCGATGCCGAACACCGGCTCACCCGTCTCCCGGTTCAAGATGTACATGTACCCCGTCTTGGCCGCCAGGGTCAGGATGGGAACCTCTTTGCCGTCAATCGTGACATCCAGGAGTACCGGGGGTTGGGCCAGATCGTAATCCCACAGATCGTGGTGTACCGTCTGGAAGTGCCACCGACGTTTTCCGGTCGCGATGTCGAGCGCCACCACCGAGTTTGCAAAGAGGTTGTCGCCAGGACGGTTTCCGCCCCAGAAATCGTGAGGCCCCGCACTCTCGAAAACCGCATAGAGTAGGCCGCGCTCGGCATCCATGGTCATGGAAAAGGCCCAGTGATAGACGTTGGTTTGATCCCGCAAGCTGTCTTTCTCCCAGGTATCGTAGCCGATTTCACCTTCTTTCGGCACCGCGATAAACTCCCACACCTGGTCTCCGGTCACGGCATCAAAAGCGCGTACGCCTCCGGGTGTACTGTTGGAACCCACCACTAACAGATCTCCATAAACCAAGGGCGCCCCGTGGTAGAGCACCGACATGATTTTGATACCTCCATCTCCGAAGCTCGAGGCCAACTCTCCTGCCTTGGCCTCCAGGCCGATCAGGCGCTGATTGGAGGTAAAGAAGATTCGCCCCGAGTGCTCGCCGTTACCCGGCCAGTAGGAGAGGCCGCGCCGGGAAGGTGCGCGCTCATCGCCCAGCTCATACCGCCAGAGCTCCTTGCCGGTCTCGGGCTCCAACCCCACCAGACGATCGGAAGCCACCGCGTACAACACGCCGTCCACCATGATGGGGGTGGATTCCGAGCCACCGGTCAAGTCGCCGGTCGTCGCATTTCTGCCGAGGGGGTAGGACCAGGCCTGCTCCAGCCCGGCCACATTTGAGGAGTTGACCTGCTCCAGAGGGGAGTAGCGGTTCCCTGCCAGGTCCCGGTTGTACATGGGCCACTCCCCGGCCCGGATCTGGGCCTGGGAGACTTCACAACAAAGTCCGACCAGCACTGCAAGTGCCAGCCATACTGGCTGGCGCCAAAACATCACCATGGCTACTCCTGACTCTTATTTAGGCGCTGGATTCTCAAAGGTCAACCCATCTCACCGCCGCCGAGCTTGTCGATGATTTTGTAGTGGAAGATGGTTTGGTCGATTATATTGCCGCCCCCTTTTGTGCTGATAGATATTAATCCTTGGGGGGCATCGAAGGCAATGGAAATCCGGCTGGGGAAATTAAGCAACACACAAAACAGAACTACAGCAAAATGGAAATGATTTGGGCTAAACTACAATCGACTAAAGAAAGGCGATAATCTATGGATCGGGCACGTAAATCAAAGGTCGAGGAGGCGGACCTCCAACCCCAACACTCATTGCCCCAGGCCAATCCGTGGTACCGCAGAGCCTGGCCGGTGTTCCTTGTGCTGGTGCTGGCCGGGGCCTGGGCGGCGGCAACCCTGCTGCCGACAGACTCCTCGCAGGACCTTCTGCCAGTTCAGCGAAGCTGGACCCTGATGGGCACGGTGCTCGAAGCCACGGTCTATCGGCCTGCGACGGCCGCCAGGCTGGCCCAGGCCGACCTGGAGGAGGTCCACCGAGCGGTCCTCGAGATTGACCAGCTCATGAGCCTGTACCTTCCGGACAGCGAGCTGGTGGCGCTCAACGGCCAGTCCGGGATGGGTCCGATCGAGGTCAGTGAACCCACCTTCCAGGTTCTGGAGGCCTCCCAGCATTACACACGTCTATCCGGAGGTGCTCTGGATGTGACCGTCCAGCCCCTGGTCGAGCTTTGGGGCTTTTACCGGATGGAGCGCACCTCGATTCCCCCGCTGCTGGAAATTCAGGCGGTGCTGCCCCGGGTTGGAGCCGACCGTCTGGATCTGGACGAGACGGGGAAGACGGCGGCGCTGGCTGAGGGCAGCCGGCTTGATCTGGGCGGCATCGCCAAGGGTTACGCCATTGACCGGGCAGTTGAGGCGTTGCGGGCTCGAGGCGTCCCGGCAGCGCTGATCGACCTGGGCGGAAACATCGGCGTCCTCGGCCAACCCCCCGGAGGAAGACCCTGGGCGGTGGGGATCCAGCATCCCCGAGGGAATGAGCTGATCGGGCTGCTTCAATTGCGAGGCGGAGCCATCGCCACCTCGGGAGACTATGACCGCTACTTCGAGGTTCAAGGCCAACGATTCAGTCATCTTGTGGACCCTCGAACCGGTTGGCCGGCAGAAGATCTCTACTCGGTGACGGTGGTCGCACCCAATGCCACGGCTGCCGATGCCCTCTCGACGGCAGCTTTCGTGCTGGGCCCGGAGCAGGGAATGGCACTGCTTGCTGACTGCGAAGGCGTCCAGGGTGTGTTGATCCAACCGTCCGGGAAAGAAGGGGAAGGAGCCCGGCTGATGGTGAGCACCACCACCGGGTCGCCCTGGGACCCAGCGGTTTCGTTTTTCCTGGAGCCGGGGACGACCGCGACCCTGGGGCCGGTCCAGAACAGACCCGCGCCGCCTTCCCTGCCAGATTGTGTCTGGCCCATCGCTCCGGAAGGGCCACCCTAGCCGGGATTATCAAAAAAGTGTGGAAGGGCTTCTGAGACTTTATTCGGGAAGATATTTCTCCGGCAGCCAATATTCGTTGGAATAGGTGCCTCTGAATCCTCGGAAGAATATCGTCACGGCTTCCGCCATATCCAACTCTCCCGCGAAGCTGATCAGAAATTCTGTGTGGATCAGTGGGAATGATCTGGGTCCAGTGATTTTTCCGGCAACATCAATATAGAATTCCTGGTCTTCCTGAAGCAGGTAGATTCGCAGAGCGGAATCGACCAGATCCAGGGAATGATCGCCGCCAATCCAGAAGAAGTGTCGATTGGGCCGCGGTTCGATCATGTTCTCACGGACGTCCTGGTAAAAGGCTTCGTCCATAAAGCAGACGCCGAGTTGAGGTGGATTGACATAGGCGACAAACAGGGAATCCCTCCTGCCGATACTCACCTCAATGATGCTCTCCTCGGCGACAAGTTCCTCCCAGCTGGGGCACTCCGCGTAGGCGAGGCTCAGTGCACTGCCAAGGGTCAGGGCAAAGCATTGAAGGAAGGAAGCTGTTTTGATCATCGTGACACCTCCATGGCTCAAACCTTGGATTCAATCTGAGTCAGCGTGGGGACCTCAGGCGGGGTTGCCGCTTTTTTTATCAGTAGCCAGTGGGGACATTTTCTCTCATCCTTGTAAAGTCTCTCGCAGTCGTCACATCGAACACATTCGGTCACCAGTATCCTGGGTCCTTGAATCGCTCCCCACTCACAGGCCTTCTCGCAGATCTTGCAGGTATCACATTCACTCCATCTTTTGATTCGTAGAACCGTGAGGTTGGCAATCAATCCAAGCGCTGCTCCCAGGGGACAAAGATAGCGGCAATAGAAGTTCCTGATAAAAACCGTGGTGAGCAGGAGGATTCCCAGCAGGACCCACATCAGGGTTGTCCCGCTGAGGGTGAACATCCAGAACGGTTCGATATATCGATAAATAGAATTGTCGTGAGTGACCAGAAAATACAGGACCGCCGCTCCCAGCAGGGCATACTTGACATAGATGGCCCGACTGTCAACCCAGGAAGGAAGTTCGAACCTGAGCCTGGTAGGAAGGATCCTGTCAAGAAGTTGAGTCAGAGCGCCAAAGGAACAAATGCGCCCACAATAGAGCCTTCCCCACAGCACCGTGGATACTACGGTGAAGACGATAAGGAGATACCAGGAAAGATTGTATCTGAAGAGTGGGAAGTTCCACTCCAGCAGGCCGAAAATATTGACCACGGAGACCAGGTTGCTCCTTAGAAAACCCAGGTACAAAATCGAAACGATCATGGTCACGTATTTGAGGGTGGTGCCTTTGTGAAAGAAGCTGACCAGGGCCAGGCAGAGGAACGCGGACAGCGCCAGCAAATCAAAAATCTGTTCCCCGATCACGGCAGCGGTCTCATCGTCCTCACTCTCCTCGTCCATCAGAGCATCCAGCTCGGCCAAGGAAAGGGGAGGGGACTCCGACTGCTGCGAATCCTCCGTGGTCGGTGCCTCTCCCTGAGGGTAGGCTGCAGGCATCGTCAGAAGGCAAAACAGAAGGGTCGCCACCTTATGGTTCACCGGTCTCCACCCTCTTGTGCCAGGTATTGTTTGATGATCCGGCGGGCTCCTTTTCTGATCGACCTGGAGGCCGTACCGATCGAAATGGTGGCCCGGGATACGGCATCGATGTCTCGTCCCACTCGGAAGCGATCGCGAATGCTTTTACCCTCGAATTGTTCGGCAAACCTGGCTCGATCAATTGAAAAATAACCGTAAGGCTCCCGGTGGGCAACCACCTTGATCCGGGTGATCGCACCTTGCATGTCCATTCCAACAGCAATATTGATGGGGCCATCGTATCCCCGCTCTCGCGGTTCCGCATCGATGGTGAAAAAAACAAAGCCGAGCAGCGTTCTGCGGTCGTTTCCGGGGTCCACCTGGTAGGCCTTATAGTAGGGAGGGTTGCCCTGCTTGGATGAAAAGGCATCCGCCTCGGGGAACACCTCCTTGACATGACCTTGCTCCGCCTCTTCGGTTAACGGGATGGACTGGGTGAGGATCGATGGTTGAAGCTCGGCCTGAAAACCAAGCAGAAGAAGCACAGGAAACGTCAGCACCCTGTTCCTGTTTTTCAACCTCATGGCTCATTCCTTGCGGATTCGCGCCTGAATATCTTGATTCCTTTCGCCGTATCGTTAGCCAAAGCATACGCCAGCCGTCCCGTGTCCTCAAGGCGAAACCCCTCGGGACCTTACCAACGCCGGAGGCCCAAGTTACAGTCAGGAAGGATGTTTTCATCGCTTGGTGAGGAGAACCCTTAGTGTCCAGCCACGAAATTCCCGACGTCCTTCCACCCGATGGAGTTCCCTTCGACGTCAGCGTTGCAGTCGTGGTGGTGGGCGCCGGGGCCTGCGGCCTGATCGCCGCCCTGGCTGCACAAGAGGCGGGCGCACAGGTGCTGGTACTCGAGAGAGATAAGGAGAAGGCTCGATCATAGTCGCACGGTCAGCCCCTCCCCCGACAAAGCCCACCTAACCCCGTACGGTGAATCGATTCTTGGCTGAGAAGACGGGATTTTCTGAAATCCGGAGGCTGCTCGCTACTTAGGTGGCCTCAAGCATCTGATCAATGCGGTCGAGGTTGGCGTCGATCGACTGAAAATAGTCATTCTCACCCCCCTCGAAGGGGTACTCGAGTGCCTGGTAGACTCCTCCCCATTGAGTTTCGAGCATGAGCTGAACGTAGTGTTTATAAAAACCGCGAGTTCTAGTCATCAGGTCAATGACACTGGTATAGGTGTCAATTCCGGTGCCGCTGGCTTCGGGGTAGGTGGCCGCCTCTGCAAACTCACGGTAAAGCCGGTCCAGTTTTTCCGGATAGTCGGGGGCGGCCATCTGGCCCAGCACATCGCCCGTGCCCACGACACAACCGATAAATCGTTCTCGATCATCATTAAAGGGAAGGCTGTCGACGTCAACCTGGATTCCGGTACACTCGATCGCGAGCTGAACGACGCGAACTTCATCAGGAGTGACATCAAACTCTTCCAGGAATTTAGCTGCAAATACACCACTTCGTGTGACGTGAGTCAGTGTGTATTTGGCACCGGTTCCTTCGTCATCACCGATCTCCTTGATGAACCCGCTGTCATGTAGAAAGCTGGCCACAACCATCAACTCAAGATCGCGATGGGTCAGGTTGGGAGGCTTCCCGCTTCGAAGGTGCCCATCCACAATCCGTACCACTGCCACGGTGGCTTCACAAGTGTGGGTGAAGTCGTGATAGGTCGTGTCGCTGGCCTGATAGCCGGGATACTGACCTTCAAACAATTCGCCCACCCGCTCAAACACCCGGTCAACAAAAGCGGTGCTTTCGGAAGAAAAATGGGAACTGAGTATCTGTTTGATGCAATTCAGGGCTTCACAGGTCTGCACGACAATAGTTGATAGCATCTTGGGTTCCCAAAAGTAAAACACTAAATTCAAAGAGCCTTGTAAGGGTCCCTCAAGAGGGTGTGCTATTCATCCTTATGGCGCGCTTCAATGCTCGGTTCACCTTCATGATCCACGGAGACATTCAGGCCGATAGGTTGGCAACAGACGTGACAGTCCTCCACATATTCCTGGAATCCAATCGAGCAGTCGACCACCACCTCGACCCCCTCACCGCAGTATGGGCAAACAATCGGAACGGTTTCCAGTAGACTCATGTTTAGACCTCGGACCTCTCCCCATCTGAGTCCTCTTCGCTCTCACTGGCTTCCTCCAGCAGCGTCTGAATCACGGGAGTCAGCTGCAGCCAGAATTTCTCGGCAGAGGTCTCGAACTTCACACCGAAGATCTGATCTTCACCTTTTTCCCGGGAGTGGACAACCTCCGACGTTACCCTTCCCATTAGATGGAGCCCCTGATCTCTAAAGACGAATCTCACCGCCACCTCTTTTCCTCCGAGGGAGCGCCACCGGCCCGGATCAGTGCCCCATCAAAGGAGATATCCTGGACAGTCCCGGTCCTGACTTCCCGGTCTTCCCAGGTAACCGTGCAGGGAATGGACACGGCCCAACGCTTGAAGTGACGCCGTGTCTGTTTAGAACCTTCCTCTTCCATTTTCTTTGAACGATCCTTTCGGGCCGATTATAAGCAGATCCTGTGCCTTTTACGATGGGGTCTGAAGAAATGATTCATGCATCCTCCAGGTTATTGTTACTAAACAGGTTCTTGGATGTTTCCAGGAGGTGAGGCAGCCCAGGTGGGATGGGGAAATTGTCAACTAGGATTTACACTGATCCGGATGATGCTCAGGCTCTCGTCACCAAACTGCGCCGCGACCCAGTAGAACGGAACTGAGAAATGCGGCCTACGATAATATATGATTCGGAAAACAAATTCTTCCGAAAATCGATACCGTTTCTGATAGGAGGTCCCATGAGATCCATCACACTGTTGTTTATCTTCACCTTCCTTCTAACGACGGCTGTTCCGGCGCAAGATCAGAACCCCCTGCGTGGCCGGTCCAGTGAGCCCATCGAGCCCTATCAGGTCATCGGCAACATTTACTACGTTGGCGCGGTCAACATCTCATCCCACATTATCGTCACGCCCGAAGGTTTGATCCTTCTCGATACCGGGACCGCCGAGATGCTCCCCGGCATCCGCACCAACATCGAAAAGCTGGACTACACCCTGAAAGACGTCAAGATTATCTTGTCCAGCCACGCCCACTGGGACCACGTGGAAGGTCACGCGGCAATGAAGGAACTGACCGGGGCGCAGGTGATGGCGGTGGGTGAAGACGCAGCGGCGATCGGAAGTGGGATCGACAGTTCCGCTGCCGGAGCCCAAGGCTGGAACCCGGTACGGGTGGATCGGGTTCTCGAGGACCTGGACACCATCAGCCTGGGAGGGGTGACCATGCAGGCCCATCTGACACCCGGGCATACCAAGGGCACGACGACCTGGACGACTACGGTCGAAGAGAGCGGAAAGTCCTATCGCGTCGTCTTCGTGGGGGGAACCGGCATCAATCGGGGAGTCAACCTTTTGAACAACACGCGTTATCCCGGCATCATCGAAGACTACGCTCAGACCTTTCGGGTCCTCAAGGAACTCAAAGGGGAGGTGTTTCTGGCCCAGCATCCCTCCATGTACGGGATGGACGACAAGCTGGAGCGACTCAAGACAGGCGCCGCAAAGAATCCTTTCATCGATCCGGGAGGGTACCGGTATTTCGTTGAGAAGGAAGAGGGCTACTATCTCAAGCAGCTCGAGGAGGAACGATCGGCAAGCCGGTGAAGCCGGTCCGTAAAACCTGCTAAAACCCCTTCAGAGAACGGCCTGTGGGGATATAAGGTTTGGCTCCCAAACTGAGAAGAAGCTCGATCGTCTTCTCGTCCTTTTTGGATCGTCGGCGGAAGGTACTGTCCTGACCCTTGGTCGGAAGGTGGCGATAGATCAGGCCGTCGGGATCGGCCATGGCGATACTCATCGCCGATTGTCCCCACATATCCTGGGCATCCAGGTCAGCGCCCTTTTCTTTCAGGAACCGAATCACTTCGCTCAACCCATATAGTGCTGCACCGTGAATGGCTCTGCGGCCATCCGGGCCGATCGCATTGACGTCGTTCCCTAACTGCCAGGCGAGTTGGACAGCCTCAAGAACCTTATTCCGAATCTCACCTGTACTCGAGACAATTTTCGGTGCGGTACTAAGTGCTTCGGTGCCTCTAACGCCCAAATTGACGCCCAACCCTGCGGCCACCATCAGAGACGTCGTTCCATCAAAAGTCGCAATTAAGGGATCGCTCCCCCCCTCCAGCAGAAGACGCATGGCGTCAACATCAGCCGATGCAGCAGCCATTATCAATGGGGTAGCTCCGGCCTGGCTCACCTGGGGGGGTTCCTGCTGGGCACCACGGCCCCAGCGATGGATGTGATAAGGCATGAAATCGCTTTCAATTCGAGCATTTGGATCGGCTCCCCGGGCCAACAGGGCCTTCACCAATTCCCGGCTGTTGGGGTGCACCCAGTAAGGATCGGTTTGGGTATGCCCTCCCGACATACCGAGCACTCCTTCTTCTAGGGCCCAGTGCAGGGCGGTCATGCCGTAACCGTCGGTTGCATTCGGGTCCGCCCCCTTCTCCAACAATAAAATAGCCACCTGCTCCCGGCCATTGGAGGCGGCCAGCAGCAATGGAGGACCCACTTCCTGGGTCCCCTCATTCACGTCCGCTCCCGCCGCCAGCAAGATGCGGGCTGACTCGACGTTTCCGGCCTGGGCGGCAAACATCAAGGGGGTAAAGCCGCCCTTGAACTTGGGGTGATAGATGGTTTCTCGGAAACCCTGATGCACGGGACCGCCCCGGGGAGTGACATCGGGGAAATCCGGAATTCTGGGCGTGTAAACACCCAGTCGATTGGACCGGGCCGCGACGTCCGCTCCGTGCTCGATCAGCATCCTGACGATCGCCGGCTCAATGGCCGCCGCCCACATGAGAGTGGTCTGCCCTCTCTCGATTGTCTTCGCGTTGACGTCAGCACCATGGACCAGCAGCGATCGCACCCCCTCTGCGCTGCCCGTGCGCGTACAACTCATGAGCGCAGTCTCTCCGCTGTCCTGAGCCAGGTTGGGATTCGCCCCGGAGTCCAAGAGCTTCTCCACGATGCCAGCGTTCCGATTGGTGCAGGCCAGGGAAAGAGGTGTCACCCCGTAGACATTGGCCAAATTGACATCGGCCCCAGCCTCAATCAGAAGCTCCACCGTCACCTCATCGTCCCGGTGAACCGCCCAGGCCAGAGCCGTTGCTCCATCTGCCTGGGAGGCATTCACATCGGTCGATTCACCGAGCAGGGAATGCACCGCCTCCCGGTCCCCTTCTCGGACGGCATCGACCAAATCCAGTGCATTCCCGGCCCCCACACTGGCGACCGACCACACCAACACCATCCATCCCACGAACAGCTCTTTCATGCTCACGACCGCACTCCTTCGCACTTTCATTCGGTTTCTGGTTCGGAACTCAAGAAATTCTCTCATCCTTGCTAGCCCGTAATATGCATAGTCCAGACTTTTAGATGGAGAGTATATCCAGCGTGCCGGTGGCATCGCTGTACCGGTCGTCCAGAAAGTCCTCAACTCGCAGGCCCACCATCTCTATGATTTTCAGGTGCAGATTTGACAAGGGCAAACGAGGATATCGGATATGGCTTCCGCCCTTGAGCCGGCCGGCTCCTCCACCCACCAACAGGGTGGGTACATCGTGGTGGACATGGCCCATGCCATCGCTCAGACCACTGCCATACACGATGATGGAATGATCTAGCAATGTACCCTCACCGTCGTGGGTGGATTGCAGCCTTTCGAGTAGGTGCGCAAACAAACGGGAATGGAAGGCATCGACCTTGATACAGTTCTCGATCATGTAAGCCTGACCTGCATGGTGAGAAGATGCGTGGTGCCCATCGCTAACCCCGATCTCCCGATAGTCTCCCTCGTGCTGTTCGCTCCCCCACATGAAGGTGATGACACGGGTCAGATCGGCCTGGAAGGCAAGGGCCATCAAATCAAACATGAGCTTGGCATGCTCTTCCACCGTGGAGGGCTTGCCCGCGGGTCTCTCCATCTCCGGCATCTCCCGTGAAGCCTGCTCCTCAGATAGCTGGATGCGCCGCTCAATGTCTCGAACCGCATCCAGGTATTCGTTCAACTTGGAACGGTCGCTCGGGCCGATTTCGGCCGAAACGCGAGCCACCTCCCCGGTCACGAAATCCAGAATACTGCGGTTCTTCTGGGCCATGCGCCGCCGCATTGCCGGGTCGGTATTCTGGTTCTCACCCAACAGGCGTTCAAATACCTTACGCGGGTTGTGTTCCATGGGCAGCGGCGTCTCCGGGCCGCGCCATGCGATGGTTTTGCTGTAGGAGTCGCTATAGGCTCCATCCGCTGCACCTACTCGTTCAGAGCTTTCCATGGAGATCTCGAGCGATCCCAGTTGGGTGTGTTTGCCGAACTCCCTGGCAATATACTGATCGACTGAAACCCCCATCGCCTGGTCAGGCTTGGGATGAATCCCCGTCAGATAAGCCGCACATGGTCGGGCGTGGACACCACCGGGTTCTCCCTCCCAGGGATCAGCGGCCTTGACGTCGAGCCCGCTCAAGATTAGCATCTGATCCCGAAATGGAGCCAGCGGCTCCAGCGTCGGAGTCATCTCCCAACCAGATCCATCGATAGTGGGCGTCCAGTTCTTCATGATTCTTCCGTTGGGGCCATACATGAATAGGGTCCGGACTGCTTGGGCCGGGTCGCTGCCAGCCGCAAAGGCCGGGACCATACCATCCAGCAGCGGAAGCGCCAACGTCGTACCGACACCGCGCAGAAAAGTGCGTCTGGCAATTGCCTTTTTGAAAATCATCGTCATGGTTGGGATCTCCTCATTTGAAAGGGCACACTTTCGATTACACCCGAAATCAGCGATGACCAGCGATAACCGCCGGGAGCCGCCTCTCTCAAGATCTTGCGAACAGCTGGCATGTCATAAGCCTCGACTTCCCGGCCCAGGGCGTAAGTAAATAGTTTCTCAGTGACGGTCTGGGCAAGTTGTTCCTGACGTTCGAGCAAGGCCTTTCGAAGCTCAACTGGCCCATTGAATCGGGTGCCGTCCGGCAATTCACCCGATGCATCAATGGCGGTCCCACGCTCGGTTGTTCGGAACCTTCCGACCCCATCGAAGTTCTCCAGGGCAAAACCTATGGGATCCATCCGTATGTGGCAGCTGGCACAAACCGGATTGGCTCGATGCGCTTCCGTACGCTGGCGCATTGTCATGTTCCCGATCTCCCCCGTTTTTTCATTCAGTGCCGGAACATCCGGAGGTGGAGGAGGGGGAGGAGTTCCCAGCAGGTTTTCCAACACCCATTTGCCGCGCAAAACGGGCGCCGTCCTGTTGGCACGTGAGGTCACCAGCAGGAAACTTCCCTGGCCCAGCAGCCCGCGACGATTCTCATCGGTCAAGGTAACGCGTCGAAAATGACTCCCGTAAATATCGGGAATCCCATAGTGCTCGGCCAGGCGCTGATTGACAAATGTATAGTTGGCGTCCAGCATGTCCGTCACGCTGCGATCCTCGCGCAGCATGCTTTCGAAGAACAACTCCGTCTCCTGTTGAAAGGCCTGTCGTAGCTCATCGTCAAAATCCATGTAGATGCGCGTGTTGGGCACCCGCAAGGCCACATTGCGGAGATACAACCACTGCCTGGCAAAACTAGTCACCAGGGCCTGTGAACGACTGTCATCCAGCATCCGAACAACCTGCTCCTGGAGTACTGTAGGATCGCTCAGGCGACCCTCTTTGGCAACCTCCAAAAGGGTCTCGTCGGGAATGCTGCTCCACAAGAAAAACGACAGCCGGGAAGCCAGGTCCAGGTCGCTTACCCGGTAGGCGGTATTGGCTACCACGCCAGAGGGATCCCGCTCGATCCGAAACAGAAAACCGGGACTCACTAACAATCCCTGGATCGCCATCCGAATGCCTCCTTCAAAGCCCTCCTCGCTGTGGCCCACCCGGTATAGGCCGAGCAGAGCCTCGACCTCGTCGTCGCTGACGGGTCTCCGATAGGCCCGCCGGGCCAGCCTGGAGAGAATCTCCCTGGCGCACGACTCTTCTTCATTCTCAGTACCCACGCTGCCGGCACCGAAGGACACCATTTGAATGGGGGATTGGGGGTTGGATTTCTCCCCTGGGTAGCAGGTAAAGACTCTGCTTCGACTGGGGGATTCGACCACTCCGCTCGGATTGTAAGGCCCGGTGATGGTCACCTCACCGATCCCGGGATCTCCCCCTTTGAAGTTGCCGATGTCGCGGGCCATCTGACGTGGAAAAAGCTCCAGGATGCCTTCCGGTTGATAGGTTTTCTTTCGGAAAACCACCCCCACTTGGTGCTCTCCTGCCTGTGCCTGAAAGGTCCCTTCCAGGTCGCCGCCTGCCATGTACTCATACTCCTGTTGGGCGGGATCCCCGATATAAATATTGCCATCCCGGGTGTGGAGGGCTCCCGAGGCGCCGCGCCGCTCACCCCCGACACTGAATGACTGGACCTTGGCCCCATCCAAAAACACATCCAGCGGGTGGGGCTCACCCAGCAGACCACGCAAATAGTAATTTCCATCCATTTGCAATTGGACCTTGATACGGTACTCGCCATCAGCCAGGAAATGATGCCGAACCACGATTCCGCCGCGCGATCCAAACGGCGCATCCTCGCTGATCCGCTCGTCCTGGACGGTAATGACCGCACCCCGGCTACCGCGAATGTTTTCCGCAGCCTTATAGGTTTCACCGACGGGAAGGGCGGCGGGATCTCCCAGGGCAAGTCGACTGATTCTGGCTGCGGCTGACATGTAACGCTCCATCAGCAGGGGAGAGACCGAAAGCAGAGCTGCCAGATTGTCGAAGCCTTTGCCCGAATCTTCGGCCGGAAACAGCGATTCTCCCTCAACCGAGACATCTAGCAGATCGCGTACCGCATTGGCGTATTCAACCCGGTTGAGTCGATGCACCACGGGCCTACCCGGATTGGGCGTTACTTCGGCCGCCTGGTCTAGGGTCGTCTCCAGATAAGTGGCCCAGGAATCATAGGTGGCCTCATCGGGCCGCGGCATACCCATAGGCGGCATGGCGCGGGTCCGTAGTTTCTTGACCACCTTTTCCCAAATCTCCGGCTGTTCACTGGCTCGGTCGACATCTGCTTGGTCAAGCAAAAACCCTGCCGCACGCACCCGTTCGTTGTGGCACCCAAGGCAGTAGGTATTGACGACTTCCCGGTATTCCGCAACCGACAGCGAGGCGGAATGGGAAGATTGCAGTTCGGTTGGCCGGGAAGACGAGGCGGAACCCGACGATTGGGACCTGACGGTTTGATCCGAGCCGATTCCCACCAAGG
>JAYZBY010000130.1:0-14227 GCA_036338555.1 Acidobacteriota bacterium
AGGTTTCCGCCATTGGTATCACACAACACCACCCAGTCCGCCCCTGCATCTCGAGCGGTTCGAAGAACGGCCTTGGCGTATTTGGGATTGGCCGCATAGCCGTCAAAGAAGTGCTCGGCATCAAAGATCACTTCCTTGTCGCGATCCTTGAGATAGGTGACGCTGTCTTTGACCATCTTGAGATTTTCTTCCAGAGTCGTACCGAGAGCCAGTTCCACATGAAAGTCCCAGCTTTTACCCACCAGGGTGACGGCAGGTGTTTCCGCCTCCAGCAAGGCAGCGATGTTGGGGTCTTCCTCGACGTTGTTCTTGTGATGACGAGTGGATCCAAAGGCTGCAATTTTACTGTTTTTCCAGGTTAGCTCCTTGGCACGAGCAAAGAATTCGACATCCTTTTGATTGGAGCCGGGCCAGCCGCCCTCGATGTAATGAATACCGATTTCATCGAGCTTTTCGGCGATATTGATTTTATCGGCAACACTGAGTGAGACGTTTTCGCCCTGGGTTCCGTCCCGCAGCGTACAGTCGTAGATGAAGACCTGTTTACTGTCGCTCATGACTCACCTTAATTTTGTTTTGGTTAATCGGTTTTGCCTTTGACCAATTTGGGGCGTTGACGTCCGGAAGCGCCTTTTTGCTTCCCGGACTTCCCGCGTCCCAGGGTCAATTCGCCCGTGCGGTGGATTTCTCGGATTCCGAATGCCCGTACATTTTCCAGAAAAGCATCGATTTTCCCCGATTGTCCGGTCAGTTCAAAGATGTAATTCCGAGGGGAAACATCGATGACGCGGGCACGGAAGACCTCGGACAGGGCCAGCAATTCAGCCCGGTTTTCCTCATTGACCTGGACTCGAACCAGGGCCATTTCCCGGATCAGCTGGGTCTCAGGGTCATAGGGAGTCACCTTGATCACATCGATCAATTTGTTGAGTTGTTTGACCACTTGTTCAGTTCCCTTGAGATCGGTCCGGGTGGTCAGTGTGATCCGGGAGGCGTCGGAATCCAGGGAAGGAGCTACATTGAGACTTTCAATGTTGTATCCCCTTTGACTGAACAGTCCTACCACCCGGGAGAGTACCCCCGTTCTATTTTCAACCAACAATGAGATGACCTGTCCCATTTGTGCCTCTACTTTCTGGTTTCCAGCTCAACTGACGTCGAACTATCCTCTTTCAGAAAAAAAGTTTCCCAATAGCTCCGTGCAAAACGCCCATCAAGAACTGGGGAGGTGATTCGGTTCCTTACGGGGAGCGGCTGGGGGTTCAACCCGAAATGGGTACCCTCCGTACAGAACTGGAGAGAACAATCATGGCGCCAATAATGACGCCGCGGGACTGACAGGGAATCGAGGGGCCTCTTCGGGCTAAAATATTCCTGGTTTGAGCTAAATGACTGTTCATATGCAACCTCGCGACAATCATAAAGCATAAGAAATCAATCCCTTTGAAGTCAAGGGGTGTGGGGGTGCTGGTCTTCGACCAGTGCGTTTCACGTTCCAGGTTCCAGGTTTCACGTTTCCGGAGTGTGGGAGGCGCCTCAGTGTGCCGATTCCGGAAGCCGCTCACAGAGGGGCCGGTACAAAGACCTTGGCGTGGGCGAACAGCCGTACGCCGCTATCGTGTTGGCTGAGATTTGGAGAGATAAGACAAAGAAAAATTTTCTTCTCTGTGGTCAGGGTCAGGGGTCAGCCTTCCTCGGTTTCCATGAAGTAGTAGCCCACCAGATGCTGAATTAGAAAGTGGCCCTCTTCAATGTGCCCCATGTGTGAGGATTCGACAAAGATGGGATGGCGTGCCATTCCCCCCAGTTTTCCACCCGGTCGACCCGTGACACCGACCGTGACGAGGTCATTGTCATTGGCCCACTTGATGGCCTTCAGGATGTTGGAGGAGTTGCCACTCCCACTGAAGGCTATCAGAAGGTCCTCAGGCTGGGCATAGTTCTTGAGCTGTTCGATGAAGATTTCGGAGTAATCCGTGTCATTGGCCAAGGCCGTGATCCAGGAGATGTTGTCGGTTAGAGCCAAGACCCGAAACCGCTTTTCTCGTCCCCAGGAAGCGCCCTTGCCCAGGTCATTGGCCAGATGCGAGGCGGTGGCGGCACTCCCGCCGTTGCCACACAGGAAAATCTGGCGATGGTTTTTCCGAGCGTCCGCCAGAAGCTCAATTAAGTGCGCGACATCCTCCTCGGAGATTCTTTGCATGATGTCGACACTTTTCTGTTTGTATGATTTGAGGTAATCAATCGAACTCTCGCCGTGGTTCTGCTTATTCATCATTTGCCGGCCTCCTGGCTGATGGGCTGTACTGTACTACCCGAGCATACTGTCTGACAGCTCCATTATACTGATCCGGTGGGTGCTGCATGGTTAAAGTTGGGTGGATCATCTTCTTGATGTTTCATTCAGTTTCCAGTACCCGAAGTTAGAACAGGAGAGAAGACCCATGAGTAACGTGGTTGCGGAGATGGAGAAAGGTGTTAGTGAAAAGATCGTCTTCAGTCTCAGTGAGTTCAAGGGCAAAAACTACGCTGATGTTCGTGTTTACTACGAGGACGGCGAGGGAGAGTGGAAGCCCACCAAAAAAGGGGTGACCGTGGTGGTGGACCGATTTTCGGAATTCAAGGACCATGTGGGTGCCCTGGAAGCGTTTCTCGCCTCCAAGGGACTATTAGACGGATAGTTACCCCGGGCGATGTCTCACCTGGGATCCAGTAAAAGGAGTATTCATGACAGACATTACTTTCAAGAACAACGGCCCGATCTTGGTAACCGGGGATTTCATCCTGAAGGACGCGGAGAACGGGGAATTCGATGTAGCCGGACGAACCACGATTGGCCTGTGCCGCTGCGGGGCCTCCGAGAACAAGCCGTTTTGTGACGGAGCCCACAAACGGTGTGACTTTGAATCGGAAGTGAAGGCCCGCCAGCTCTCTCCACCGGCTAAATAACCTAAAAAGGCTAGGTAGAGGCCTGGAGGAAGGGTTTGGATTTAGGGTCGTATAACAAATATTATGTTAACTAGTTTCCCTAGCCTGAAAACAACCCCTTGCCTCCCCAAACCCCTGCCCTTGACTGCCTCTGGGTGTGGCTGGCCTTTGTAGCGGCTTTTTCTATCCGGGTTTTCCCAAATCGGCAAACCGGGGCGCCTCCTACACTCCGGCCCTTTTGCTTGGGCCAGCTCGAAATCGGCGGAAAGGCCGCAGGAACTCGCCACTTCGGCCAGTTTTGGGGGCTAGGTCAAAATCAGCGCTCGTAGGCGCACACGACCGTGCGCCCTCCCAGCATCACCTTCCCTGATTCGGTCAGAAAACTGGACTGTTTTAGGGGAAAATAGGATTAACAGGAAGCCTTAGTGAAGTTATTAGAAACAGCTTTAAACAAGGGAAAACCAGGAAATAAATTCGGGCTACATTTTGTATTTTCCGAGATCCTCGGGGTTGAGGTCTTCCAGCCACTTCTTGACATCCTCGGGGTCCAGATTCTCCTGATCCAGCCGGATGTTGCTGCTGTTGTTGATCACTTCCTGGGTCACAAATATGGGTGCATCGGTGCGCAGGGCCAGCGCAATGGCGTCGCTGGGACGGGAGTCGATGGTAACCCGCTCCCCTTCCATATCCAGAAAAATCGTGGCGAAGAAGGTATTTTCCTGAAGATCGGTGACCACAATCTTTTCAACGGTGGCGTTCAGGTGAAGCAGGATATTTTTGAGCAAATCATGGGTCATGGGACGAGGGGTGTCGATACGCTCGATCTGCAGGGCAATGGCGTTGGCCTCAAAGATCCCAACCCAGATGGGCAACATGGTGTTTTTCTCGATTCCCTGCAGGATGACAATTGGGGAATTGGTGATGGGATCCATCATTAATCCTTTGATCTTGAATTCGCGTTCCATGATTCCTCCTAAGGACAGCTGTGCTGAACCCGGTCGAGCCTCTGCCCACCCAGGCTGTTGGGTCCGACCTGGTTGATACCCACCTGAATGAAGCTTCCGGGATCATCGTTTCCGGGGTAGTTGACAATTTTATTGGATGCGGTCCGACCAAAGCGCTGGACCTTGTCACGGGCCACGCCCTCGACCAGGACTTCAAAGTTCTGACCCAGGTACTTTTCACCGTGAATTTTCAGCTGAATCTCCCGCTGCAGGGACTGAAGAGCCATCAGGCGCTGCGTCTTCTCCTGTTCGGGTACGTCATCCTCCCAGCTGTGAGCCTGGGTGACGGGACGGGGAGAATACTTGAAGGAGAACATCGATTCAAACTGGACTTCCTCGACCAACGAGAGCGTCTGCTCGAAATCCTGCGCGGTCTCGCCGGGAAATCCTACGATGATATCGGTGGAGAGGGCCATGTCCCGGCCACAACTCCTGAATCGATCCACTAGCTGAAAGTACTCTTCCCTGCTGTGCTGGCGGAGCATTCGCTTCAGAACTGCCGTGGACCCGGATTGGAGAGGAAGGTGAACATGATTACAAATATTGTGCATCTCGGCCATCACGGCCAGGGTGTTCTCCTGAAACTCACGCGGGTGAGGTGAGGTGAAGCGGAGTCTTTGCACTCCCGGGATGCGGGCCGCCTCCAGGAGTAGCTCGGCAAAGCGAAATCGGGGATTTTCGGGGTCCCGGTAGCTGTTGACGGTCTGACCCAGAAGGAGCACCTCAACATAGCCTTGATTCACCGCTCGCTGCATTTCTTCCAGGATCAGGGAAGCCGGCCGATTTCTCTCCTTGCCCCGGGTGTGAGGCACGATGCAGAAGCTGCAGTGCTTGTTGCAGCCCTCCATGATGGTGATATTAGCCCGAAATGAGCTCTGCCGGGACACCTCGGGTAATTCAACGGGACTGGGGCTGGAAAGAAACTGGGTGGAGACTCGGGGACTGGGGCGGGGACTTTCCTGAAGCTCATCCAGCAGATCAGGAAGAGCGTGAACCATATGGGTCCCCACTACCAGATCGACGAAAGGCGCTTTTCTCACCACATCCTCGCCTTCCTGCTGAGCCACGCAACCGACCACGCCGATCAGGAAGTCGGGATGTGCGCGTTTCCTTTTTTTGACCTCGCCCAGACGGCTGTAAACCTTTTGGGCGGCTTTTTCGCGAACGCTGCAGGTATTAAGCAGAAACAGGTCCGCTTCTTCAGCCGATCCAACCTCCACCATGCCGCGCTGAGCCAGCAGCCCGGCAATCTTTTCCGAGTCGTGCAGGTTCATCTGGCAGCCAAAAGTCTCGATGAAGAAGCTCTGAACTGTCATCGGAAATTATTCTATCCAACTTGGCTCTTGAATAGAAGCCGGGAGAAGCGTGCTCCGCACGCAGAGAAACTCCTCACTGACGTTCGGAGTGGAGAACGGTTCGGATTTGAATTTCGGACTGGTTTCGGCTTTAGGACTTCGGATTTCGGATTTTCCGTCAGATGGCCAGGATCATATTTCTGTCAGGGGCCAAGGGTCAGGGAGTTCCCCTTTTCAAGCAACTCCACAGCGTGAGCGCGAGTGGTCGCGGTCATAGAGGGTCCACCCATCATTCTGGCAATTTCCTCGACCCGCTCCTCTTGCTGGAGGTGGGTGATCGAAACGATCGTGCGCTGACCACTTTGTTTTTTAGCGACATGGAATTGCTGGGAGGCAAAGGAGGCGATTTGGGGAAGGTGGGTCACACAAAAAACCTGATGGTTGGCGGACAGACGGGCCAGACGTTCTCCGATACAGGAGGCGACGCGACCCCCAATGCCGGCATCCACCTCATCGAAGACCAGGGTCTTGGGGTAATCCTCCACGGTTAAAATGGATTTCAGGGCCAGGACGGTGCGGGAGAGTTCCCCACCGGAGGCAATCCTTGCGATCGGTTGGGGTTCTTCACCCGGATTAGCACTGATCAGGAATTCAATTTGGTCCATCCCCGTCTCCAGGGGGTGCTTTTGGTCGGTCGTTAGCTGAATGGTGAAAAGGGCGCTTTCCATGTTCAAATCGGCCAGTTCCCTTTCGACTTGCCGACTGAGCTTCTTGGCGCCGCGCTGCCTTCTCCGGGACAGGCGATGGGCCAGGTCAAGATACTTTGCGGTCAGGTTTTCTCTTTCTTTTTTGAGTTCTTCGATTCGACTTTCTCGCTCCGCCAGTTCGTCCACTTCCCGTTGGATGGTCTCCAGGAACGCCAGGATTTGATCGACCGAATCACCATAGCGACGACGGGCCTTTCCTATTTCCGCCAACCTCTCCTCCACCGCCTCCAGTCGGGCCGGGTCGAACTCGATGTCGTTGAGATAGTCTCGCAGCTGGAAGGCTATCTCCTCGAGTCGGTATTTCAACTCGCGCAGTTTAACCGCCAGCGACTCCTGGGCCGGATCCAGTGCCGAAAGCTCTTCCAGATCCTTCTCCACGCCATGTAACAGACCCAAACAGGAGCTCTCTTCTTCGTACAACGCTCGATAGGCCTGTTGCGAAGATTGGGCACGTTTTTCCGCGCTCGCCAGGAGGCGCCGTTCCTCCTCCAGTTCGACGTCCAGGCCGGGTCGTAGTTGCAGCTTGCGGATATCGGCAATCTGAAACTCCAGGGTATCGAGCCGTTGCAGTTTCTCCTGCTCGGTGGCCTCGATTTGGCCGATTTCCGATCGGACCCGGGAAAGTTGATGAAAGGACCGGGCGACTCGATCCAACTGGCTGGCGTTGTCACAGAAGACATCCAGAAAATGGAGCTGGACCGAAGGGTCGAGCAGGTGTTGCTGTTCATGCTGGCCATGGATGTCGGCGAGCAGGACGCCAATCTCGGCGAGAGTCCCCAGGGGGATCAGAACATTATTTATGAAAACTTTATTACTCCCGGATCCCGTAATTTCCCGGCGCACAATGAGCTCCTCGTTTTCCACCGGGATTCCGGCCTTATCTAGGCGGGAGGCGGCCGGATGTTGAGGGGGCAGATGGAAGATCCCCTCTACCCGGGCCTTGTCAAAGCCTTTCCGGAGCATCTCCTGAGAGGCGCGTTCCCCCACCAACAGACCCACAGCATCCACCAGGATGGACTTCCCCGATCCCGTCTCACCTGTGATGACGTTAAGCCCCGGACGGAACTCCACCTCCAGTTGATCGATGAGAGCAAAGTTGTCAATCGCCAGGAATTTCAGCATGGGAAGACCCTGACCCCTGAACGCTGATCCCTGACCGCTAATCCGATGAAATCTATAACCACCTTGAAATTTTCCGTTGTGAGCTCGAAGTCTACAGTACACCGGTGTCTTCGCCGGCTCTCGACCTGGCAGGAGGGTCTGTAGTCGCGGTTATTGACCAGTTATGCGCTTTGGGTGTTTTGAGGTAGCTTCAAGAAGGAGCGGCCACCTTAGCCAGGGCCGCATCCGTCAGTCGAAAAAGGGTCCACCCATCCAGAGCGGTCGCGCCCAGTTCTTGGTAGAAGCCGATCGCGGGTTCATTCCAGTCCAGTACGGCAAACTCCAGACGACCGCAGTTGTGCTTTACGGCCAATCGGGCCACCTCCACCAGCAGCGCGCGGCCAATTCCCTTCCCTCTCAAGGCCGGACGAACGTACAGGTCCTCCAGATAAAGTCCGGGCTGGGCCCGGAAGGTCGAGTAATTGAAAAAGTAGACCGCAAATCCAGCCGGCGCCTCCCCATAATCTGCAATCAGGACGTGGGCCGCTGCACCAGTGGAAAAGAGTGTCTCCCGGAGTTGTTCTTCACTGGCGGTCACCTGGTGAGCCAGTTTCTCGTAGGAGGCCAGTTCCTGGATAAAGGAAAGGATCAGGGGGAGGTCCAGGATCTCGGCGCTGCGAATTACCCATTTAGGGGCCAACTTGGATCTTTCCATGGTTATTTCCCTCTAAGTTTCTGTACCCCGTCCTTTGCGGGGAGTTTTGACAGGCCGTTTGGGTAGTCTTTAAGCGGCGATCCTGTTAGTTCGGTTTATGGTATATGAGCATCCTCTCAGGTACAATCGGGAGCACGGAATGAATCAAACGTCATGTTTTTTTTTAGCGCAGGGAAGTTTTGGCAGCTTGGGGTCGCTTGTGCTCAACAGCGGTCCTATTGCCCAGGCAGTGCTGGTCGTTTTGCTGGTGTTCTCTATTGTTTCCTGGGCCATCATTGTCAAGAAAGTTCGTTTCTACCGGGAAGTGAACGACCAATCCCTCGAGTTTTACGGGCTTTTTAGAAAAACCGCCAGCCTGTCTAAATTGTATGGCGATTGTCAGCGCTATCCCAAATCTCCGCTGGCCGGGATCTTCAGAAGCGGGTACCAGGAGTTGAATCATCAGATCAAGGCATCCGACCCTTCCGGTGGCGCACTTGAAGTTTCCGAAGTCAAGGGCACCCTCAAAAGCCTCGACGGCCTTCAGCGAACGCTTCACAAAACAGCTCAAACAGAGATGACCACGCTGGAGCATTCTCTTTCCTGGCTGGCGACCACCGGTGCGGTGAGTCCCTTTATTGGTCTGTTCGGTACGGTGATTGGAATCATCAACGCCTTTCAAGGTCTGGGGGAGGGTTCCGTCACCACCATTCAGGCGGTGGCCCCGGGAATCAGCGAGGCACTGGTGGCCACGGCCGGCGGTCTTTTTGCAGCCATTCCCGCAGTCATTGCCTATAATCAATTCGTTAATCGGCTCAAAGTGTTTGGCGTCGAAATGGACGACTTTTCGGTCGAATTCTTGAACACCATAGAGCGGAGTTTTTAGGCTCAACCACGATGGCATTCGTTAACCTTTCGGGTCCCACTCGGCCCTCCATGGCAGAGATCAATATCACCCCTCTGGTGGATGTCGTGCTGGTCCTGCTCATCATTTTCATGGTGACCGCTCCCATCCTCCAGACCGGGATCGAGGTGAACCTTCCTCAGACGCGCACAGTGACTGCCGTGGATCCGGAGCAGCGGGCGGTCATCACGATCAGCCGAGACGAATTACTCTTTTATCGCGCCAATCCGGTGAACTTCAATGAGTTGGGGAAGTGGCTGCGTCAGGAAATTGGAGATAGCGGTGAGCCAATTTTTTTGCAAGCCGACGAGGATGTGCGCTGGAAAACCATTGTCTCGGTGGTGGATGAGATCCGGGTTTCAGGATATGATCGCATTAATCTGGTGACCAAGCCCTACACAGGGGATCAATAGCATTTTTCAGCCATGGCAAAACAGGTGTTAAGCTCCCACGTACGCGAGGAAGGGTACACACTGTCTTATGTAGCTTCGGTGGTGAGCCACGTCTCCCTGTTCCTGATCTTTGCCCTTGCCGTGGAATTTCTTCCGGCCGGTAATCCCGTTGCAATCGGGACGGGTACCGGAGGCGGACAGGGTAATGATTTTGTCACCGTGGGGCTATTCGCTGAAGCGGACGGCGGCACCGGGATGTACAAACCTGCCATTGTCTCTCGACCAGAGGCGGTTCCTCCTTCTCCGGTCGAAGAACCGGCCTCCATCAGTAAAGAAACCTTTGCGCAACGAGGCACCCCGAAAAGGACCCCTCCACCTTCCCAGCCCCCGACGCCAAGTCCCGGGGCGATCCCGCAGGAACCCGAGCCCGGTAGTGGCGGGGCCAGTGGGGCCAATCCCGGTTCCGGGGGCGGTTTCGGAGGAGGCCAGGGAGTCACCATCGGTTCGGGGACGGGCCAGGGAGCGATGGATTCCTGGTATGTGCGCCAGGTGGAACAACGGGTGGGACAGAACTGGCTTAAAACCTCCCTGGGTCAACTGGAGCGACCTGTCCAGACCGTGATCAGTTTTGAGATCAACCGCAACGGGAATATCGAGAGCATCCAGATCGAGCAAAGAAGCGGAATTCGCAGTGTGGATCTGGCGGCCGAGAGAGCGATTCAGGCCAGCGGTCCCCTGCCCCCTCTGCCTTTTGAATTCCGCCAGCAAAAGGTGAAGTTTGTCGCCCATTTTGAGTATCCTCCTAAGTAGACTGAAAAAGCCGATGAGAGGAAACATTCTGATTTTATGCTGGATTGCTCTGGGTACCCTGGCCCAGGCTCAGCGTCCGGATGTGGTGATTTATCCGAGGCCTCGTGAGGATACCAAACTGGCCGTGGTCAATTTCGTACCGCGTACGGTGGCCACACAGGAGGTCCAGTCTGTCGCTGACAGCTTCAACCAGGTGGTGTGGAGGGATTTGGAGTTTTCGGCATTTTTCGAGATGCCCTCCAGGAGTTTTTACCCGTTGAAGCCCCTTCGCTTTCCCATCGATGTGAATTTTGACAATTGGCAGGTACCCACTCTGGATGTGGATTTCCTGGTGTTCGGTAACCTGCAGGTGGATCGGTCCTTGGCCATGGTGGAAGCCTATCTCTATGACGTCAAGACGCATCAGCAGGTTTTGGGGAAACGGTACACCATCTCGGACAGTTCTATGATTCAGAGAGTTGCCCACGAGTTCGCGGACCAGGTGGTCTTTCAGCTTTCCGCCGGCACCAGTCAGGGTGTAGCTCGAGCTCAAATTGCCTTCACCTCACTCAAAAGTGGAAGCAAGGAAGTCTACATCATGGACTATGACGGGGGAAATCAGCGGACCATCACCGCCAATGGTGGATTGAACAAATTCCCCGAATGGTCCTTTGATAATAAACAACTGGCCTTTGTGACCACTCTTCCCGGTATCCCTCGATGGGAATTGTGGATTCAGAATTTAACGGGAGGCCGAGTTGTGATGCCCGCTCCCTCTTCCTATGTTTCGTCACCGGCTTTTTCACCTGACGGCGAAAAAATTGCATTTTCGGGACGACGTCCGGAGCGACAGGACGCGGGAATTTACGTGACCAATATCGATGGCACGGCACTTCGAAATCTGAGCAACAATCCCGCCATTGATACCTCTCCGACCTGGAGTCCTACCGGGCAGCAGATCGCTTTTATCTCCGATCGCAGTGGTTCCCCGCAACTGTGGGTAATGGATTCAGATGGGACCAATGTCCAGCGTCTGGTGACCGAAGGCGGGCACTGTGACAGTCCGGACTGGTCCCCTGACGGCCGCTTCATTGTTTATTCCTGGCAGGCGCCCACCCAGTGGAGACACGACATTTATGTGATCGAGGTGGCGACGGGAAAAATCGTTCAACTCACCTCGGGCCGCGGAGACAATGAAAGTCCTCATTGGTCTCCGGACGGGCGGCATGTGACCTACCAGAGTACTCGCACCGGAACCAAGCAGATTTTCGTGATGAACGCCGACGGCAAGAACCTGACCCAGATCACAGCCTACGGCGTCAATGAGTCCCCCTCCTGGGCCGGCTACGCGGTGGTTGAAGAACCGGAAGAGGAAGTCCTGGAGGTAGAAGGCGAAACAGGAACCCAGGAGACGCAAGACACAGAGGAAACACAGGATTTGGAAGAGACCCTACAGGAGATGAAAGAAACCGAATGACCTTGGGCCTGTGGTAAGCCCGTGTTCGGCATGATGCGGGGTAGAAAGGAACGCTCCATGAGACCATTCAAGTTAGTTCGCTCGAACCTGCTTGGCGGCGTGGCCGTTGTGCTCATTTTCTCCTCCTGCGGGGGAGGACCCTCCCGTCCGGTGGTAAGGGCGCCCACTCCTTCACCGACAGGAACAGGTGTTTCGGCTTCCTCCGATGCCCCCGCTCCCACGGTCACAATCAGCGCCTTGCCCACTACCATCGAGCGAAGAGACCCGACCACACTGACCTGGCAATCCACTGATGCTTCCTCGCTGGTGATTGACAGCGGTGTCGGCAACGTCGATCAAAGCGGTTCCATGGTGGTGGCTCCTCTGGAATCCACCACCTACACGGCAACGGCGACGGGTCCGGGAGGAGACACGAAATCCAGTACCCGGGTAACCGTGGCGCCACGATCCAATGATGCCAGCCTCACCTCCACCGACCTGGAACGGCTGCAAAGGGCCATTGATGAGGGCCAGGTGGAACCCATTTTCTTCGCCTATGACAAGGCCCAGCTAACGGCTGAAGCCAGAGAAACCCTTGAGGCCAATGCTCGAGTGTTTCGACAATATGAGCGGGTCAGCGTCATTATCGAGGGTCATTGCGATGAGCGCGGAACGGAAGAGTACAACCTCGCCCTGGGCGACCGACGGGCCCAGGCCGTCAAGAACTATCTGGTTGGACTGGGGATTCCGGGTAGTCGCCTGGAAACTATTTCTTTCGGTGAGGAACGGCCCTTTTCGCCGGATCACACCGAAGCGGCCTTCAGACAGAACCGGCGGGCACACTTCGTCGTGAATCGGTAAGCCATTAACTTTCTGACCAGCTGACCGCGGGTTGGAACGAGCGCGGTACGAGCCGGAAGATTTGAATCGTTCGAAGGGTTGGGGATAAAATTCCCTAAAGGGAGATTACCATGAAGTATCTAAGTCTGGTTGCAACCCTTCTGATGGTTTTGGGGCCTACCTGGGCAATGGCGGGGACCGAGGAAGAGCTGGTTCGTCTTCAGAACGATGTCCTGCAGCTGCAAAATCAGATTCGCCTGCTGCAGAAAAGCACCGATGAAAATGGGTCGATCTTGAAATCCCTGCTGGAGCAGCTCAACGATCAGATCGCCAACGCCAATGTGCGAATGGAAGCACTGACCGAAGGCCTGCAGGCTTACCTACAGGATCAGAAGAAGGACCAGGGGGCTTTTGTGACTCAGATCCGCCAGGAAATTCAGAGCTTGAGCATCAAATGGGACGACACCAACAACCGGATCGCCTCCCTTCAGCAAGGCCTGCAGGAAAATCAGCTGCAGGTCCAGTCGTTACGAGAGGTCCCTGCCTCCGGGTCTTCGATCGAACCGGATCAGGTCTACAGTTCGGTTTACAACGATTATCTGATGGGAAACTACGAGTTGGCCATTGCCGGGTTTCAGGATTTTCTGGTCAACTTCCCCGATAGTGAATACTCGGACAATGCCTCCTATTATCTGGGGGTCTGCTACCAAGAAAAGGGGCGCTACGAACAGGCCATTTCGGCCTTTGACCAGGCCATCAATCTTTATCCAAAAGCCGACAAGACCCCTCCCGCCTACTACAAGAAAGGTTCCGCTCAGGAGCAGCTTCAGCTCAACGGAGAGGCAATTGACACCTGGAGGAAGCTGGCCACCATATTTCCGGAATCTCAGGAGGCCATTCTGGCCGTTCAGGAACTGGAACGCCTGGGAGTGGACATCTCCGAATTCCAGACGCACCCTTAGTCGGCTTGGATTAGACTAGAACGGGATGTCGTCGTCGGTAACCCCCACATCCATGGCTGGACCGCTCTCCGCCACGCCGACCGCTTCTTCGGTGGCGGGCCTGGCATCGCCACGGCCGCCTAGCATCTTCATGTCCGAAGCCACGATTTCCGTCGTCTGACGCTTGTTTCCATCGCGGTCGTCCCATTCCCGGGTCTGGATTCGGCCCTCGATGAAAACCAGCTGGCCTTTGGTGAGATACTGGTTGGAGATTTCGGCTAATTTGCTCCAGGTTACAATCTTGTGCCACTCGGTTCTTTCCTGAGGCTCACCGCTTTGATTCTTCCATTTCTCGTTGGTTGCCACCGAAAAATTTGTCACCGCAGTGCCCGAGGTGGTATGCCTCATCTCGGGGTCTCGCCCCAGTCTTCCTACTAACATCACTCGATTCACCATTGTTTTTCGACCTCCTCTTTTGTCTTGCCTAACTATAACGTTCACCTCTGAAAAAGAACGGAAAAAGCTAAATAAAAAGTGTAGGGGCGCACGGCGTGCGCCCTTTTTGCCTACCCAGACCTTGCCGCGGGAGCACGGCCGTGCGCCCCTACAACAGGCTGCAAGATCCTGCCAAATTGGAACGTAAAACGTTAACCCTGAAATGTGAAACGCTCCGTTTGCCTTCCAACCTCCTCTCGCCGTATCATCTCAGGATCTTCAGCAGCAAAAGGAAGGGGGATTGCCTTCATCGTCATGCAGTACTTGGAAGGGCAAAACCTCAAACAGCGCATTGACTCAATTAAGCGTAAATAGGGAGGATTTATGAAAAGGGCTTTTTTCATTGTACTTATTTCATGGGTATCCCACGTCCCAGGGCTCGCTCAACAACTTCCAGATCTGGTGGCTGAGCAGGGCTATGCCGACCTGGTCCTGGTCAACGGGAAGATTGTTTCCATGGAGGACCGCAGCATCACTGCTAATTCTACCGGCCGCATCGAGCGGGCTATGGCCATTAAGGGGAAAAAAATCATGGCTCTGGGGACCGAGGAGGAGATGCAGAGCCTGGCAGGACCCAGGACTCGATTTGTGGATGTGGGAAACCGGACCGTTATCCCTGGT
>JAYZBY010000131.1:0-7925 GCA_036338555.1 Acidobacteriota bacterium
TTCAGCTCCTCCAAGAGCCAATCGTACTCGGGGGCCAACTTCTTCCAGTTGTAGGTCCCGACTTGAGCCGCCAGAGCTATTGCAGTCTTCCGGGTGGATCGGGGATCTGCCAGTGCCTGCTTCAGCCGATCCGGAAGTTCGTCCTCGCGGTCGTACAGGCAGGGCTCGTGAAACTCGGTTGGCAGGATCTCCGGGTAGCTGAGGCGATTCGGTACCAGGGGGAGCGTCTGGCAGAAGGCGGCCTCCAGAATGCTGATTCCGAAGAACTCATGAAGGGCTGTCGAAACCGTCAGCGTGGCATCCCACAGTAATCGTTGATAGAGATCCTGCCGGGCGTAGCCCCAATGAATCACATGGCTGTTCAATTGGCGAGCGGCCGTTTCGAAGATCTCAGGCGGTTGCTGAAAAGACTCACCACACACAGCCAGTTCGAAGGGGATCCCTTCAGCGGCCAGGGCCAGGATCGCCTGGAAAAAAACTTTCGGGTTCTTGTCATATTCCCAGCGCTGGTTCCAGAGTATGAGCGGTAGTTCGCGCTGTTTGGAGGGGGCCGCCGACTGCAGTCCCGCCAGATCCAGTCCCACCGGAAGCACCAACGAGCGTTCCTTCAGGCGGCCCACAGTGTGTTCTTCGCGGAATTCGGGAAAGTGATTCAAAAAACCGGGAAGGGCATCGAAGAAGGAGCGGCGGTGAAACTCGGAGTTGAAGACGACCTGGTCGGCGCTCAGCATGGAGGCGTAATTGATGAATGCGTAATGGAGATCCCGTTCTCCGTGCTGGCGCCGCATCGGCCCACTCTCCGGATTTTCCGGCAGGGGGTAGGTCAGCTGGTTTTCGTGCATGTAAAGGACAACCGGAGTGCCGGACGTCCTTTCCCGTGTGAGAGACAAAAAGGTGCTCACATCCAGCATGTCGGTCGCCAGCATCACATCGGGCTCGAAATCAGAAGCCGTAAACTCCCGTGCCAGGGTCACCGCTCCGCCGTGCATTCTCCACTTCCAGTAGCGGGCCGGAAGCGTCAAAAGGAAAAGGTCGTGGGTGCTGTATTTCTGGTAGCCCTCAGCCCACGCTCGGTGGCTGCCGCCATGGTAGGGGGAGATAAGCAGCACCTTCATAGTCGGGCAGATTGACAGTACCGCCGAAGTTCTGTCAACCGGCGTTTGCCTTGGAATCCCGCTGGACCTATCATTGAGAAGGGATTTGCTAGAAACGAACGCCTAACCCGGAGGAATAGACAATGAACATCATCCAAGAGAAGCGCCTCACCTTGACCGTGATAACGGCGGTCGCCCTGCTGGTGGCCCTGCCCTTGAACGCTCAAAGCGGAGGGACCGTCGACTGCCGGTCGCTGATCGGACCTCTGGCCAGCGTCCAGGGTGGGACGGTCGGGCCCGATGAGTGCTGGATGTCGGAAACGACGGTTCGCAACGCCGATGGTGTCATTTTCCAGCGCCTGGAGATGGGCGTGAGCGGAACCATTGACGGCTATACCGTCAAGCAGGGCGAGAGGGTGGAAATATTCACCGATGCGCCGGAATTCGCCCTGGCCCAGAGATCCAATCTGGGGCCCTACTACCACGGCACCGGCTACTATCGAGCGCCCAAAGGGAGCGGCATGACCGTACTCCTGCCCCAATCTGCCGCTGACTGGAATGGCAAACTCTTTGTCCTGGCCCATGGTTCCAGTCACTACACTCCCATTGGGGAGCTGCCGCCCCGCCAAGGCGACCAGTACCCGCTGCTCACCGGTGCCAATGCCTATGCCGGGCTGATGATCGACCAGGGTTACGCGGTGGCCTATACCCGCCGTCCTGCCAGCGGGGCCAGGCGAAGGGGAGCGATCAGCCGGGCCAGTGAGGAGGTCCGGCTGGATGACGGAACCCTCTTCGAGGACAAGACCTTCGGATTTCACAGCGGGCTGATCCGCGACTGGACTCAGATTGCCAAGAATCTGGTCCAGACGCGTCTGGGCCGAAGGCCGGAGCACACCTATTTCTATGGGAAGTCGGGAGGAGGCAGTCTGGGTCGTATTTTTAACTACAAACCGGGTGCCAACCGGGACACGGAGGGAAATCGGCTCTACGACGGGATGCTGATTGACGATGCCGGCGGCGGGTGGTACTGGCCGGTTCAGCTTTTTGCCCGGACCGATATCAGCGAGGGCGTGTTCTCACTTCAGCCGGATTCCCGGGACACCCTGATCGTGGATGAGGTCTACAAGCAGAACTTTGCTTTCCAGATCGACATCGCCCATCAAAACTACACGGGGGCGGACTTCGTCGAGGGCCACTACCTGTTCGTCAAGCGAGAGAATGCGCGATTCCTGAAGGAAAAGGGCCTGGCCTTTAAAAACCGCATGTATGAGATTGTCGGTGTCAGCCACGCCGACGCGGGTTACGCCAGTCGATCCGAGGGCGCCACCAGGCCGGGTCTCAATAACCTGGACCTGGGCGGTGTGTTTGACGCACTGATCGTTGCGCTGGATCAGTGGGTCGAGAAAGGGGTCGAGCCGAGTCCGACGCGTTCGGGCTCCCCGTTGTTGGGAGATGTTGATGGCGATGGCAGCATCGAGAATTCTGCCGTCGAACTGCCCGAGGTGGCCTGTCCTATCGGGGTCTTCATTGAATATGCCGAGGCGGCTCCCCGGCCGGGACGGACCACTTTTGTTCCCTACCTCAGGCAACCCCGCCATATCATCAATGCCGATGCCGAGGACCTTCCCGCAGGATTTGATCCGGAATGGCTGGAGCCTCTCGATGCCCGGGGTTACATGGTCGACATGAATCAAAACGGAGCCCGCGACACCCGGGAGAGCATCACCCAGGCCTGGCAGCGACGGATGCGCGAGGGAGAAAGGTACGGAACACTGGCCTCCCGGGAGACCTTGACGCACGCCCATTATGTCGAGTGCGTCTCCCGGGTTACCGGCGATCTGGTGAAAGAAAATTTACTGAGTGAAATGGCCCGAACCTACTACCTCCGAAATGCGCACAAGTCAGACATCGGTATGTCGGCAAGAGATCTGAGTATGGCAGTGCCTCCCACCGGCACCACGTCCGGGCAGTAGGGTAGGAAGGCCGATAAGAGGCAACTGACAACTGACAGCTGACAACTGACAGGCGACCACTGACAACAGGCAACAGAGCGGCCGCTATTAGGCGGTGCCGGCTGATCAAAGGGCGCACAGGGATTGCGCCCTTACTGCCTGAAAGGTTGATTGTTCAATACCAAGCAAGGAGAGACCGATGAACCAAGTACTCGATAGAAGGTCTGCGGCTAGAGGCATCAACCAGGCGTTGGGACTGCTTGTTCTCCTTGTCTCCTGGTTGCTTTGCGGCGCCGCCCTCGAGGCCGGACCCCGGGCCGATGGTTCCGGAACTTCCCGAATCTACGTCGGAAATGCCGGCGCAACCACCGTTTCCGTCATCGATCACGATTCCCGGGAAGTCATCAAGACCCTTGATATCGGTGCCAAGCATCATGGCAGTGTGCCTTCCCATAGGGGGGATCGAATCTACCTGACCACCGAGGATACCGGCGAGGTCATTGCGGTAGACACGGGAAGCAACGAGATCTTGTGGCGGGTCCAGGCCGGGGCCACCCTCCATGAACCGAGCATCACCCACGATGACCGATTTGTCTTTGCACCCGACTTCAGAGGCGGGCGGATCGCCATCGTGGATACCCAGCGCGGGGAGCTGGTGGATGAAGTCAAGATGATCGATCCTGAGACGGGGAAGCAATTCGATGGACTCCACAATACCTACGAGATGGCCGATGGGCGCCATATGATATCGATGTCGATCCTGGGGAAATCGATGATCAAGATCGATATGGACACGCGAGAGATCGTGCGCATCTATCGTCTCAACGGCCAGCCCCGGCCCGCCGCTATCATGAAAGACATGTCCACGATCTTCGTCCAGCTGTCCGAACTCAATGGCTTTGTTGCCGTCGATCTGGAAACGGGTAGGGAACTCAAGCGGATCGAATGGCCTTTTGAGGGGGAACCACCGGAAAAGGTGGACCACTGGACGCCGAGCCACGGCATAGCTCTGACCAGCGGCGACCGTGAGCTGTGGGCGGCCAGTGCCTTTACCTCGCAGCTGTACGTTTATTCGGTTCCCGAACTGGAGGAACTGGCCGTGGTGGATGTCGGGGTTCTGCCCAACTGGATCGCGCTCAGCAAGGATGGGAAGACTCTTTATGCCACCAGCCAGGAGCCCAGCAGGGAACGTGGCACGGTTGCCGTGATTGACATTGCCTCTCGTGAGGTCCTGAAATTCATCGAGGCGGGACCCCGCCCCAAGCGGATCCATCTGGTGGAGATACCCTAGCCCGGGTTGAGATCCAGACAAGCTCCCGCCGACCAGCTGATGATGGAAAGGATTAAAGAAAAGCCCAGCCCGGACCGGCTGGGCTTTTCTTTAAGAAGAGTAGGGCTTATTGGGTGATGATGAAATCGTGGCCCCGGACGGTCTTTCGTCCGTTGGCCTTGGCGCGGGCAGTGGCCTGCTCGATCAGCCAGTGAACCCAGGCGTTGAGACCGTCTACAGCATCTCCACCCGTGTTGCATTCCTTTGCAGAAATGGCGGCCTTCACCTTACTCGCTACTATAAGAGTTTCTCCACTCATATTTGATTCCTCCATGGGAGCTTGTCTACTTTAATCAGGAAAGTCCTACCGCTCCCGAACCTGCAGTACCCTCCACCCTTGAACGTCATGGGATCTATCCTTCTAACTCCGAGACCCCCGGAAACACTATCTTTACTGATTCGTTTTACCACAATCCAATGACAGAACCACTAAAAATATGGTGTTTCAGCCCGGTTTCTGCATCATCCAGGCTGAATCCCATCGGTAAAGAAACCATTGCTATACTGAAAATCCCTCCTTCAACAGCGGCAGTTCTCGCACACGATAACCGGTTGCGGCAAAGATGGCGTTGCAGACGGCCGCCGCAATGGGCGGTAAGGCGGGTTCGCCGAGTCCGGTGGGCGCAAACTCGCTCTGGATGAAGTGAACGTCGACCTTCGGAGCGTTGCCGATTCGAAGAAGCGGATACTGGTCGAAGTTGGATTCCTGCACGCGTCCGTTCTCGATGGCAAGTCCCAGCCCCAGCGTTGTGCTCAACCCGTCGATGACGGCTCCCTGGCACTGGTTTTCCGCACCGCTCATGTTGACGATCGGACCGACGTCGGCCGCGACCGTTACCTGATGAACTGTCACTTTCCGGTTGTCATCGACGCTGACCTCGGCCACTTCGGCAAAATGGCCGGCGTGACTGAAGTAGAAGGACAATCCCAGGCCCCGTCCTCCGGGCAGCCGTTTCCCCCATCCAGCCTTCTCGGCGGCTAGTTTGATGACGTCCGCGGCACGTCCCGTGTTCAGGGTACGGGTGTTTCCGGGATCCAGCCAGCGCGGCCGCCCCATGATCTCCAGCAGGAACTCCAGGTGGTCGCGTCCGGCGGCATCGGCCAGCTCGTGAATAAAAGACTGCACGGCAAACGCGATTCCGTTGGAGCGCGGCGCCCGCCAGGGACCGCAGGGAGTTCCCAGCGGCAACATGGTCTGGGTGATACGGTAATTCTCGAGCAGCGGCGCCGGAAACTCGCCATCGGTGATATTGCCCCCGCTGACGGGCTTTTCCCCGTCGCTGGAGAAGGTCACGAAATGATCCTCGAAGGCGACCAGCTTGCCCGCCTCATCCACGGCTCCCTTGAGCCCATGAAATCCCCCCACCCGGTAAAAGTCGTGGGCCATGTCATCTTCGCGCGTCCACTGCAGCTTGACCGGCGCTCCGGCTTGCTTTGAGATGGCGGCGGCTTCGCACACAGAGTCGTTCATCAAACGGCGGCCGAAGCCTCCTCCGACACGGGTCTGGTGCAGCGTGACCTGATCTTCGGCAATCCCCAGGATCTTGGCGACACTGCTGATTCCTCGCTGGGGAGTCTGGGTGGGAGCCCAGATTTCGATTCTATTGTCGTGATACCAGGCCGTGGTGTTCTGGGGTTCGAGCGTCGCATGGGAGAGAAAGGGATAGCTGTAAAAACCCTCCAGCGTGCTGGCGGCATTACTGTAGGTTTCATCGACGTCCCCCTTGGATCCAATCATCTCGGAGCCCTGTTGTTTACCGAGCTCGCGGGCTCGCTCAACCGAGCCGCTCCAGCTGTCCTTGGAGGCCCCGGATTCATCCCAGGTCACTCGAAGCTGACGCTTGGCCGTGAAAGCGGCCCATGTGGAGGTCGCCACGATCGCGACGCCTGGCATCAGCTCGGCCACTTGCCCGTTGCCCTCCAGGACAAAGGCATCCTTGACGCCGGGAAGGGAACGGATCTCGTCGAGATTAGCCTGGCGGACACTGCCCCCGGTGGCGGGACACTTGTCATAGGTGGCATAAAGCATTCCCGGTATCTTCTGATCGATACCGAAAAGGGGCTGCCCGGTCACCAAGGCGTGGTTATCGACGCCGGTCACTCGGGTTCCCAGCAGCTTCCAATCTTTGCGCTCCTTGAGAGAGAGGGTGCTCCCGTCCGGAACGGGAAGCCCGGCGGCCTTGTTGGCCAGTTCGCCGTACCCCAATTTCTGCCCATCGTGGGGGTGAACCACGGCACTCATTTCGGTCGTGCAGTCGGAAGCTGAAACGCCCCATTCCTGGGCGGCGGCCGCAACCAGCATGGAGCGGGCGGTGGCGCCGGCACGGCGCAGCTCATCAAAGCTGGAGGGGATCGATCGGGAACCGCCGGCCGCCTGTCGGCCAAAGACCGCTTGATTGATCGGTGATTGTTCCGCAACCACGTCCGACCAGTCGGCGTCGAGTTCCTCGGCAACGATCATTGGAAAGGCCGTTTTGATGCCCTGACCAATCTCGGGGTTTTTCGAGTAAATCAGGATCGAGCCGTCCGGGGAGATGCGAACAAAGGCATTGGGAGCGAAGGTGCTGCTTCCCGCCTGGGCGGCGAGGGCATTGCCTTCTCCCAGCTGAAAGGCTAGGACCAATCCTCCACCAGCCAGTCCGGTGAGTTTGATGAACGAGCGTCGAGGGATGGCCTTCATGGTATGGGTTTCCAATTCGGCTTCCACGTCGCGAATGATGTCTTGAAGGTATTGATCGTTCATGCGCTACCTCCTTTTCGTGCAGCCGTGTGTATGGCCTGGCGAATGCGGTTGTAGGTTCCGCATCGGCACAGATTGCCCGCCATGGCTTGATCCACATCAGTGTCGCTCGGCGCTGAATTGGTGTTGAGCAGAGCGGCAGCGTTCATGAGCTGACCCGCCTGGCAGTACCCGCATTGAGGAACGTCGTGCTCGATCCAGGCTTCCTGAAGCGGATGCAGGGTTCCGTCTTCATTGGCCAGACCTTCTATGGTGGTTATGGCCCGTCCGACCACCGATGCTGCCGTGGTGGAACAGGACCGAACGGGTTCCCCATCCACGTGCACGGTGCAGGCTCCGCAGAAGCCGCCACCGCAGCCGAACTTGGTGCCGACCAGACCAAGACTGTCACGCAGCACCCATAGCAGCGGCGTCGAGGAATCGATGTCCTCTACCACCTGCTCCTTACCGTTGACTGAAAGTCGAAGCGTAGGCATGGTTTCAACCTCCTGAGGGCTAGAGATTAGGTTCCGCTCTCAAACAGGTCATCCGCCTTGAGAGGTATTTCTATTCTAGCGTCGTTTACTCAAACAGGAAAGTAAAGAGTCCGACAAAATGTTCTCTGTTGCCATCGGCCTTCACCACCAAGACACAGAGAAGAGATTTTCACCACAGAGACACAAAGACACAGAGAAGAAAATTCTTTTCTTTGTCTTACCTTTCCGATCTTAGCCAACACAGTAGGGGGGCGCGGCCGGGCGGGCACACCAACGGCCGGGCGGAGACACCTGACCGGAAAGTGGGAGGCCCCGCCCGGGCCGCCTCCGGAC
>JAYZBY010000132.1:0-23375 GCA_036338555.1 Acidobacteriota bacterium
GCTGATTGGTTGTCCCCAGCCCCAATCCAAGTCGTTTGGCCAATTTCCGCTGAGTGAGATCCGGATTAGATTCCACCGCGGTGAGTGTAATTAAGTGTCTGCTCTCCTCATTTTTCATTGTTCGAAAACCGAACAGAAGGATCATTATTTTCCGGGAATTGCGCTATGTCAAGGGTTTTCCAGCCCACGAATGCCCCCTGATCCACATAAATTCGACACGGATGAGCGCGGATTCTTCTGATTCACAGCCGCAGTTTGGTCAACTCCAACGGCGGTCGGAGCAAGCAAGTCTGCGGCTGCGCTCGCTGCACACCGGTTGGGCACAAAAGCCACGAGGATCCAATCGAGCCCAACAAATCGGGACAACCTCACTTTTCCGGAAACTTGCCTACCTTGAACTCATCTGCCCTTTCATTCAGGCTGCTCCCTGGCCAAGGACCTCTCCAGAGAGTGCTGTCCGGAGCAGTTCAGGGGGGAAACGCGGGTCGTGGGGTCATCTAGGCGGAGTATCTATGTTGCTTGACGCCTCGTACCAGGTACATTCTCGGCAAGTGAAAGGAATCTTTTTTTGATGAAGCCATTCCTCCTGCATCTTCTTCAGCTGTTGTCTCGGTTGACCCAAGTCAGTTGCATCCTTCAGATGGCCAACTTTTAGTTCCTGATGTCCTGGAACTTCAGAAATCACACAGCCACAAAGCCATATCTCCCCGTTGGCGGCGAAGCGGATATCTCTCAAGTAATTGCAAGGTTGCTTTCTCCTGACCAAGGACGGAGATCGCATTCTTGTAATGCTTTCGTTCTCAATGAGCCCGGAGAAAGTATCATAAGTGTCCCGTATTTTTAGGAAGGCATACTGGTAATGACATTCATTGTAAATCTTCCTGCAGAAAGACCGAGATTGGGTGCCTGACTTGGGAAACTTTATGTCAATGCTAACAGGTATTTTAAGAGATCTTTCCTTCAAGCCTCTCAAGAATTCATTGATATTCTCCTTCACATGACAAAACAGATCTTTCCCGAACATGAGCTCGTAAGTCTCTCTGTCCGCACCCCCTGTTGAGAAAGAGATGGACATCTTGTTCAGGTTTCGTAAACGGAAAAACCGGGCTCGATTCTTGTCATTAAAGATGGCTCCATTGGTATAAAAGTGAACCTCCTCAACAAAGTCCAAGTCCAAGACTTTTTGGAGATAGTAATCCCATTGAGTGTTCATGAAGATCTCACCTGTGGTTGGAGTGAGAGAAATGGAGGGCCTTTGCTCACTTTCTATCAAAGTGAGCATCTTGTTGAAAAACTCATCGGTCATATCCGTCAGTGGTTTTCCACGGTCGCGCAGCAGAGGATAGGTACAAAAAATACATTCGGCATTACACTTGTTCACGAGTTCCACATAGTATTGAGGATTCGGGACAGAGGATAGGAAGAGCCTCTTATATAATCTTCTGACTCCCTTCAGATGGTATAGGAACTCGAAGAAAGGGAATCTGTAGAACAATGGAATGCGCCCTAGTCTTTTCATTTTGATTTTATGGGATCAAATTAGAAGCTTCCTCAAAACCCTGCTGATGCATCAAGAAGAATAAAAGTGAACCGTGAGTACTCATTCGAGCCAGTAGGAATATGGTCCCCCATGACGCCACCATACCATAGGTGCAACCATCGCCGAGAACGAGCTATGGCTGAAAGCTGTGAATGAGAATCTGAGAGGCGGCGTATCCTGAATCCGTGGTTATCAATCATGGATTCACCCGGCAACCCGAGTAGAAGGATACGTCATGAAGAAAGATACCGTAGCTTCAATCGATCAACCAGGAACAACGAGAGATGCCTCGACGAAGGTACTGCGGGAGGGGGCACCAAGACTGATCGTGGAAGCAGGTTAGCCAAACTGGAGGAGCGGCTGGAGCAGTGCCAAGAGCAACAGGATGGGCAAGGGGACGACAGCGGTTGGTTCACAATGGTTAGCTTCCCTGAGATTACTCAGTCTCATGATCCCTCGCAATTTTCCGCAAGAAATCGCCCGCACGAATAGTAACTTCCACGCTGGGTATTTTCTTGCGGTATTCCAGGCCCCCCTCCATGAGATTCCATCATCTCCGAAGGTGACTTCAAAAGACTCTATTTCTCTAGGTAATTGCCGATCGTGGCCGCCACAACTCGGGACCCTTCTGAGTTGTAATGCCCAAGAAGCCTAGGCTTAGGAAAGAATTGAAGAGGATCTTGGCTGTACCTGAACACGTCGTACATGTCGATCACGGGGATTTCTAGCGATGCAGTTAATCGTTTCACAGACTTACGCGTGGATAGGTTTTCTCCGGTAAAACTCATTCTTGACGGGAGATAGACAAGTATCAATTCTATGTCGTTCGCGTCGCTGAGATCTTTTGCACTTGCCAATGTCTCGCGCAGCAACTGGAGACCCAGGTCGTCTTTGAAACGGCCCCGGACAAAACCTATACGCTTTCTAATTTGATACAAAGTGACGTACGTCAGGAGAGAATGAAAGTACGGATCCAGCAGTTGAGAAAAGGTTTTTGAGCCGCTAGTTTGTTGTTCATACTCCTTGATTCTTTCACGTAAAAAGCTTTCCCAAACTTCATCAATTTCTGACTGTCTGCTCAATAGATGTTGGGTGAAATGAGGCTGCAGATACTGTTTGAGGAACAGGTCCTGAGATTCTGTGACAATATCATCCAGGTCATTGCCTTCATAAAAACACCAAAAAATCATTCTTGGTTGTAAGGGGAGGGCATATTCTTTCAATGTGGCCAATTCACGGATGGGGCCGGCACCTCCTGTCCCCAATGAAATGGCGTGAATCCCCTTGTGCCGGAGTTCCGAAGCCATATCCTCTCCTTGCTGAACACATTGTCCTTCGACGAAGGAGTCTCCAAGCAAAACCACCCCCCTACTATCGGGATCAGGGCTGTGCCAGGCAGTAGATTCCTCATTGTTGAAACCATAGCGATCGGTTTTAAATATCGACCATTGCCCCGATTCATTGCAAATCACTGAGGTTATGTTAGATTTGAAAGCAAGAGGCACCAACATTCGTCCATTTTGTTTCTCTTCATCGCTCATGTGGTCCAAGAAAGTATGAGTCCAGGACGAGGGGTAAACCTCTGGGTCTGTTTTCCGTAGATCCCTCACTACGTCCATCTTGGTCCTGCGGTCGAGGGGGACACCGGTAGAGTCAGTTTCAATTCTAAGGGCTGACTGCAGGCTCATATGCACGTACTGATTTCGAATGCTTGAATTTAATTCCAACACAGCATTGGCAACGAAAAGAGTCAGCACTGATGATAGGAGCGCCAAAAAGCACCTCTGCTTGCCTGTTGTGTTCTTAAAAAGATTGTCCTCTTTCATAAGGCTGGATGTTAACTCGCATTTCTTGCCATGCTCTTTCGCGCACCATCATCCCAGCCGCCCACAGGATGCAAGGTTAGACTTAATTGCTGAGTTGCACAATTGCCCTCGAGACTCACAATGATGTGCTGATTTCTGACCGAATGAAGTTAACGCAGAGTCTATTGTTTCACAGAAGTGCTCAGGATCCCGGTTTAGTGACTTGGGTCAGAGTCGGTTCCGCCGGCGCTGAGCGCACCCAACCCATTGCACCTTTTCCTCTCAAACATTGAAAGGCCACTTTTAAAAGCTTGGGCTCAACAAAAGGCAATTGCCAGATCACTGGTGCCATACTGTCTCGGTTGTGACGACTCAAAAATCCTTGTAACCGCGAGGAGACGGCACTCACAAGAAGATCATAGCCTCGGATGTCCAGCCGATCCAGCAACAGACGGATCAACCAATGAAGATCCAGTTCGCGTTTGAGTACACGTAGCTCCGCCTTGTAGGTTGTTCCATTTATGATTGAACGAGCTGCCGCCTCGGCAGCTTCAATACCGGTCACCAAACCTCCGACGGTGGTGATTTTCACCTGCCCGGCGGCGTCTCCCACCATCAAGAGAGGAATATTTCCAATTTTTCCCCACGTTTTGAGGCGGGGGTGGTGCAGGGCGACTCTGGCCCCCTGGTAGGCTTCGGCTTCCAAGCCGTGACGGTTGAGAAAAGCTCTCAACCGTTTCTGCGTCTGGACGCCTTCATCGCCTACCAACCCCACAACTCCTCTCTCTGCTGACTCCGGAATCAGCCAATAGAAAAACCGGGTTGCTTCAGGCTCAAACCAAACCTGAGTCACGTTTGGGTCCCAGTTCGGTGGAAGAGCCACCTCTGCCTGGACAATGGGCACGGAAATTGGGGTTGGGATTTCAGCAGCTTCGGCTACATCGCTGTTGATGCCATCTGCTCCGATAACTGCGTCCCGTGCCCAAGCAACTTTGTGGCGGCGCGAATTTTGGAAATGAACCCCGACTGTGGGCGCATGCCGTGTGCCTCCTTCCGCTTCCTCGAAACTTCTGAAACGACAGCCCAGAAAAATTTCAGCCCCTGCCTCTTGTGCCCTGGACAGAAGCCTTTGTATCAGAGCGGCTCGCTCGACGATCCAATCCGGGTCCTGCAGCTCAACGGAGGCGGCGTACTCAGGCGAACTGAGAATCATGGTTCCGGTGCGATGGAGGAGAATATCAGCCGGAAGCCCGCCCAGTAGCTTGCGCATTGCCGGAGTTACGATAAGGGTGCGTCGGGCGGGTCTTAGTTCCTTTTGTCGATCGAAAACGGCGACCTTCCTACCCGAAGAAGCTAGCTTCTGAGCGGCGTGCAAGCCGGAAGTGGAGGCGCCGATGATGATGACGTCGAAATTCATTTAAAAATTGATTCTACCAACAACGAGATTGAACCCGTAACTATGGCACCTCGCGCCTGTATCTTACATTCCCCTGGTCACTACTTAACCTCGTAGGGCAGCAATGCGTTTGTAACGTCAAAACTGCATGATGGCTCGCTCAAAGTACTCCGTCTGAAAGAACTCTCGTTTGGAGTGAAGTACTGGTTAGCAGTTGTCGCAACTGCTCGTTCCCACACCACCAACGACCCTCACCTTCAGAGTTCCTATCTACTTTCTAATTAGCTATCAGCATATACGATATATGGAACAGCCGACAGCCCCTATCGGGAAATTGGGGGAAGGCAGGTTAGATCGACCTTGAAACTCATCCCACCCAGTTTCCACGCCAGTTTGGCCTTCATCCAGTTGGTCTGCCGATAGGCCACTTCGGTTCCTCTGCCTGCGGCAACTAGGAAAACTCCAAGTGATGAAGACCTGACCATGTTTGTGGAAACTTCCGATGATTCCTTCCAAACACGATCCAGAAAGTGGGATGTTACCGAGCTTCACCTGCCCACAAACTGGGTCGGTATAGAAAGTAGTAAGCGCTCAAATGGTACAGCTTCAGTCGTGAGGAACGCTTCTATTCTGCAGTGATACAAGAGGCAGTCTGGATCTATAGTTAAGGAAGATACGTCATCGACTTAAAATAGGTCTTCTCGGTCAAGCTTTTTCCATACCCAATTGTCAGGGAATATTTCTACCTCGGCCTGGGCAACAGGTCTGAACTGTTCAGCAGGCAGCTTGGTGCACCAGATGCCCAAAGAAAAGTGGACCTAGCCGCGCCTCATTCAATGCTTCACCAGAGAAGTCTTTTAGCTTGAGCTCGTGTTTTTGGATCGTCCTTCCTGTCGAGACTGTGTCATTTCTGAAGTAGACCGCGCTTGGACATTTCCTTTCTGGAATAGGCCAAAAATTCGGCACCGAAGGCCGCAAAAATACCAAGTAGGAGTCCCAGGAACCCGGCTACCGATAAGGTTGTCCCCAGTCTTTTAGGGGCAGTGGTGGCCACCAAAGACAGCATTGGAGGCAAGACAACTCGCGTTTCCCTGAAGCCGCGAAGGCGTTCTTCTATTGCAATTACCACATGTTCTTGATCTGCTTGCTCTTTAGCCCATTCTAGCCGCAGCATCTCCAGCGTGGCACCATCCTGATCATTGATCTGGGTCTCCGGTTCTTTTTCTCCGTCTGCCAAGATTCGTGGGATACTCAACCTCTCTAGCCGAAGGCGTGCCCGTTCCAGCTCGGAAATCACACCGGTGCGATACGACTCGATCACTCGGAGGTGCTCGGTAAGCAAACGCTGTGTAATGGACTCCAGAAGTTCCACGTGAGCAGCTTGTTTCTGTGAGGAGGCCACCGTTTTCAAGACCACCAGTTCACCCTGTGTCTTGGCCTGAACAGCCGGCACAGACCATCCTTCGGTCTCCAACTCCTGCCGTGATAGAGGAATGTAGGCTTCTACCACTTTGGCTAGAGCCGTCGAGGGAGAATCGAATACCCACCCCTGATCAGGCATCTGACCAAGTTCAATGGTGGTTGAGAACTGGTATTGTTGTTGCGGCTTTGTCCCTGAAAAAAAGAAAGAAACAATCCCGGCGAGGAGGGTCATGGCCACGACGGCTCCAATCCTCACCTTTCGTTTGATCAGAATAATCCACAAATCGACCAGGGTCACCTCATCTTCGGAAAAAGGCTGTGGCTCTGTCGATACCAGCTTACTAGTGGGGGTTTCGGCACCTTCCTGGATCTGTCTGGATTCTTGGTTGTCTAAGGTCATCTTCACAATGCGTTCTTCAAACCAGTGTATCTTACCACCAAACTCTTCCCATCGCTTCCATTTCTCAATAGCCTATCTGCTCCTAGAATTTCGCTTTTTACAAAACCCATGTGGCTAAAAAACGGACTCCTCGCCAACTATTTCGCAAGTTATTACAAGAATCGATGAGAACCAGATGAAAACCTTAGCCACAGGAACTGGTGGATTTTTGGAGATTTCCCTTTCTATTTCTTTCAAAGAAAAAGGATGGACTGTCAAGGGCAGCCCTTTGAGGGTGTGGGATTCCACCCCCCCCAGTCCCTTCAACTCTCTCTTAACTCTCGGCCCCTATCTGGCTCCACTTTCGCTGACGGAGAACACATACACAGCTTTGGCTGCATGGGAGGAGGACATCATTAATGGGCCTGTTCCAGGGATAGGGTTCCCGTCTCTTTCCTTCGTCAATAACAGGTGTTGTTCATCATTTTCGGCCGGGAAAATGACTGGCGATGACTTGAGGGTGGAGAAACTCCGAATGCAACTTTTGAGCCAATTTGTCATCTTTTATTTTGCCTTTGAGTAGGGAGGTTGGTACGGTGTAGGCGTTGTGATGGCGGAAATGCTTCAAGTTTGAGTATTGCCATCTCCAATGCCTACGGAAATCAGCCCGAATGAGCTAGAGAGGACGGTCAAAGGGGCCCAAAAGGGGTCTGCCGAAGACTTTCACAAGCTCTACGCCCTCTACTCAAAGCAGATTTATAACTTTGTCTGGCGGCTCGTCGGCTCGACCGAGGATGCAGAGGATCTGACTCAGGAGACATTCCTGAAGGTTCACCGAGAGATCGGGAACCTTCGTCAGGCGGGCCAGTTCAAGTTCTGGCTTTACCGGATTGCGCGAAATGAAGTCTACCAAAAGCAGCGGCGTTCAAAAAAAGCAACTGAGGTCTCACTGGATGATTCAGCCTTTGACTACTATGACTTCCTTCCGCATCCATCACCCGGCAGCGATCCTGAGAAACAGGCCCTTTATCGAGAACTCAGCCAGGTCATGGACCGAACGTTGAAAGCAATGGCACCCAAGTATCGTGATGTATTTGTATTGGCGGTTTTTCACAAGATGAGCTACGACGACATCACCCAGATTGTGGATCGATCACTGCTCTCGGTCAAAACGGATATTTACCGGGCCCGTCTCACCGTCAAGGACGCGCTGGGCAAGTATATGAAGAAAAAAAATGATTGAAGAAGATAAAAATTAGGTAGGAGTTAGAGGTTAAATGGAGTGTGAAGAAGTCAAAGTTCAGGTTTCCACTTTACTGGATGCCAGTCTGGATGTCGAACAGGTCAAGGCAATGGAGCAGCATTTGGAATCGTGTCCTTCGTGCGCCCGATTCTACCAGGAAGAGCTGGAAGTAGCTGATTGGCTGACGGAGGCAGGAGACTTTCAACTGGAGCCGCCGCCGGAGATCTGGCAGAGAATTGACTCCCAGATAAGTGCACAACCAAGTAAGTTCCAGCTTCCCTCTCTCTGGCCGCGCTTCGAATTCCGTTATGCGGTGGCTAGTTTGGTGATTTTGGCCCTCGTCTCTCTGACCCTGCTTACTTTTTCCATAACGCCTCAGGGAAACGAGCAGCTGTTGGCAGAGCTTGAATCGTATGAGTTGGAAGTAGAAGGGAATCCCTTTTTGTCGCAGATGAAACTGCAGGATCCGTTTTTCAAGGTTAATGGTCCGGAGGGAAATCCCTTTGACAGGTGGAGGAGCATCCAATGAGAAAGGCTCTCCTCTTGTTCACCCTTTTGTGGAGCGTGACTGGGGTCACGAATGCACAGGAAGTGGTGGAATCAGCTGATCTGGGATCTCAGCTCCGCTTCGCAGCCAGTCAACATGAGATCATTTTGATTCTGCTCGATGACGGTCGTTATGATGAAGTCCTTCCCGAGTTCTGGAAGATTCTGGACCTGGGTTTGACGGGCGACAACGAGAAACCAGTAGTGCAGGAAGCCTGGCTGATCGGCGAGCGACTGCGTGAAGTGGGTGAGTACGCTCTCGCCCACCAGGTGGTGGATGATAGCCTGGATGATCTGGAAACTTCAGAAAGCAGGTTTTACCTCCTTATGCTCCAGGGGAAGATCTTTCAGGACGAAGGCCTCACCGAAGAAGCCCTGGAAGCCTATCGAGAGGCACAGTTGTACAAGGACGAGTGAACGGGGCGCTGGGTTCGACCAGGGTATTTCAAATTTTCGGTTTCATTTCTCAGGTTTCACGAATTCCCGGGAAAAAATTGGCAGTGAGGCTGCTCGCAGAGGGGTTGCTGCATGAGCTTGCCGGCTGATCGAAGGGCGCACAGCCCCGTGTGCCCCTACGGTAATCTCACAAGCGTGGCGAAGATACCGGAGAGAGACAAACCTGCGGAAGCCAATCGCGACCTGAGGTCGCTCCCACATTCCGGAGGGCCTTGCCGTGAACGCAAATCTCAACCTTTTCAAAACCCAGTTAATCCGGATGAATTTAGTCGGGGCACACCGAGTGCGCTCTATATAAGCCATTGATCCAGTTTGTCTTGTGGGCGTACTCAGTGCGCCCCTACGGTAGTTTCACGAGCGGGCCGAACACAAAAGAAAGAGAAACGAACCTATTGCTGATTTTGGAGTTCCTGGTCTCGGCGCTTTTGGATCAGGTCTCGCTCTTCCGTTTCCGTTTTCTCAACAAAATCGTAGGCCTTTTGCAGTGCCCTCTTGAAATCAAGCGTCAGCTCTGTCGCAGTGGGCAGGTTGTGGATCACATGAGGTGTGATAAAGAAAATGAGTTCCGCCCGGCGTCTGGTACGGGTGGTCTGTCCAAATAGGGCTCCCAGGATGGGAATATCACCCAGAAGGGGTACTCGAGTACGGGAAAAACTGGTTTGATCACTGATGATGCCGGCCAGCGCGACGGTCTGGCCATCGCGGACCATCAAGGACGTGGTGATTGAATTGGTGTTGATTGTGGGCGTCAATGCCGCACCCGACGCTGAACTGACCTCGATGGCAATATCCATCGCGACCACACCGCTGGCGCTGATGCGGGGGAAAATGAGCATGGTCACACCGGTGGGACGAAACTGAATGGAATTGACGAAGTTCGTCTGAGTTCCCGCCTGCAACGGATCTCCGAAAGATGCCGTGGTCACGGGAACTTCCGCACCGATGTTAATCTGTGCCTCCGCGCCGTCAATGGCCAGGATCCGAGGAGCCTCCAGCAGTTCCACGTTGGTCCTGTTGCGCAAGGCATTGATGGTGTCCTCCAACTGCCGCGATGACCCAATGAACGCCCGGGTAGCAACCGACAGTGCCCCCCCCGGGGAGATCTGCCCGATGGTGGCAGGGCCCAGGTCGGTCCCGCGCTTTTCCAGAAACGCCGCCACACCGAAGCTAAGATCATCTTGTAGCTCCACCGAGTAGAGCTTGGCCTCGATGAGAACCTGCCTGGGAAGGACATCCAATAGTTTGATGGTTTGAAGGAGAAACTGGTAATCCGCTTCTGTGGCCTGAATGATCAGGGAGTTGTTGAACTCGTTAACGATGATCTTGAGGTCGGTGCCCACCACGGCCTGAATCCCGGGCTGTCTGGATATGGGGCGACCCTGCAGCGTGGGACCCAGGTTGCTTCCCTGGAATGGCTGAGAAACACGGGGTTCCCGCTGGGAAGCCCCCGGCTGCATAGGTCGACCTTCCTGGGGCTGTCCCTGGACTGAAGAAGGTCCCACACCATCCTGATACAATTGGGAGAGAATATCGGCAATATTGCCTGCCGTGTTGTTTTCAACCTGATAGACAAAGGTCTTGATGTTGGTACTGGTGATCGTGGCATCCAGTTTCTCGACCCATCTTTGGACTTCCTGGAACACCGAGGCGGAGCGAGTCACCACCAGCAGACTGTTCAACCTTTCGATGGTCACGATGCGCACCCCCGCCGCTGCCCCGCTAGGGGCAAAGATCTGGGCCAGATCCGTAGCGATATCGGTTGCCTGGTTGTAACGGATCGGAATGAGATCCACGGTTGTACGATCGAAATAGTCCGTATCCAACAGCTCCACCAGCTTGAGGACTTGGTCGATGTTCCTCCGAAAGTCGGTGATCATGAGCATATTGGCGGAAGCATAATCGATGACTTGGGCACCGTTTGACACAAAAGGCGTAATCAGCGTTATCATATCGGCAGACGGAACATAGTGAAGGGAAATAATATAGGTGGCAACCCCTTCCGGGCCGGCATCCTCTTCACCCTCTTGCTGTGGAATACCGAGCGCGGACACCACCGGCTGAGCTTCTGTGGGCGCTGGTTGGGACGACTGTGGGGCAGGCACTGACTGGACAGAACCGGGTTCGGCTGGAGACTGCTCGACAGCCGGAGCCTGGGGATCTTGTTCCCCGACCGTTGAAGGAGCCTGGGGATCAACGATCAGTTCATGAGGAACCTTGGTCGTCTCCCCCAGGGGAACAATGACATACATGTCATCTGGTTGTTTAACGATCCCCATACCATTCATTTGAAGGAGTTGTTCCAGGACCTCAAAGGCATTCTCTCTAGGGATTTCCCCCATGGTGTAGATGCTGGCGGACCCTCCTACTTTCGAGGTGGTGATATAGGAGTATCCCAACTCGCGCATCACCGTATCGATCACGGTCGTGAGAGGAACATTGGTGAATTGAAAAACCAGGCCTGAAGAGGGATCCTGAGGCTCCGGTTGGGGAACTTCTTCCGAGATCGACGGCTCCGGTTCCGGAGTTTCCTGTTGCGGTGGCGGTTCCGCCTGCTCGTCCGACTCCGCCGGTTCCTGAGCTAACTCCTCCTGAGATGGTTGCTCTGGAGATTCCTCCTGTTCGGTGGATTGATTCGGTCCCGGGGCAATTTCCTCCAGTTGTACAGGCTCCTGGGCTGCAATCGATTCCCCTGGAGAAGCAGACTCCCCCTGCACGGATCCAGCCAAGACAACAGCCGACAACTGACTCAGGTAAAAAGCTAAAAGAACATAAGATACTCGCATCATATTCACTTCAAAAGAGTTTTATACAGCTCGTTGGTTACCGACCCGGTGTTCTTGGGGCTCTTCGCTCCCCGGCCGAGGCTGAACCAGTTGCTGGAGCTGCCTGCCCTGAAACCACGGAAACTTCAATGCCCGTGCCCTGGGGCTGACCGGCCGGCTTACCACTGGCCGTCTGTACCACCGCAGGTGCAGCGCCCACGGTAATCACGGTTATTGAAGCAGCGGTGCCTTTGCTTGCTTCAACGGGAGACGACTGGTGTGCATCCGCCATATCCAAAAGTTCCTCATATCCCTTCCATCTCAATCGCACAATCGATTCTTCAATCTCAGCAACCCGGTAGCCCTGAACCGAATCTCCGACGCCCACGTTACGCACTTGTCCTGGTGGACCGGCTTCGAAAGATGTCAAGATAGCTTGCCTCTGTCCTTTTATTACCGTTAGACCATGCAGGAGCGGCCTGTTGGTCCACTCGGGAGGTTCCTCTATTACGATCTCGGCTTCAGCCCCCTCTTCTTCCTCCTCCTCCACTGCCGGAGGACGGCGATCCTCTGAGAAAAGATTCCTCTCCGAAATGACGATAAAATCAGAAAAAGGCAGGGAGGGACTCATCGGGTCAATGCCAAAGAAAGGTGCTTCCCGCCCTTCCGTCCGGTTGACGATCTGCTCGAGACTGTAGGCCTCCTCGAAACTCTTCCAGGCGGAAATGAACCGCATTGCCATTAAGCTAATTCCCATCAGAATAAAAAAATTGATGAACACAACTCGTCGTTTCATCTTTTCCACCCTCTATTGATGCTTAGCATCCTAAAAAAGTCGAATAAACCCGGAAACATTCATGCGCGGCTGGATGCGCACTTGATCCCTGGACCGAAAGCTATTGAGAAAAAAGTTCTCTACCATAAAGAATTTGGGATGGGACGAAAGAGCATACAGGAAATTGGCCAGCTGCAGCATGTCGCTCTGGAGGTTGATCTGCAGGGTAACCTTGACGTAGTCAGCGCTTACTTCCCGCTCCTGCAGAGGGTTGCTGCGAGTCACCCGAATATCGTTTTCAGCTGCCAGACCGCGCACGATTTCCTCCAGCTGAATGGTCGCAAGGCCCGTCTCTTGGGCGTCGAGCAGCCTCCGACGATACCCGGCCAGCTCCCAGTCAAGGTCGCCCAGCTTGGCTCCATACATCCCTTCTTCTTGAAGGACCTGGATGTAGCGTCCCAGCAGCTCCTCCTTCTCTTCCAGCTCGCCTGCCATCTGAGCCGTGGCATCATAAAAGGGTAGGATCACACCCATTACCGCAAATATCACGACTCCCACGCCGCCGAGGACGATCAAGGCTCTTTGATCCCGCTTGGATAGTTTTTTCATCTTATCTATTCCTTTGAAGGATTCTCCCGAACCCTGGCTTCAAAGCTGAATCTCTCTCCATCCCGTCGGTTGCGGTCCGGGGTAATGTAGCGTGACTCCACGCTCTCCAGGTACCGGGAGTCAAGCAGCGTCTTCAGCAATGCCGAAGCGGAGCCAGAAAAGCCGTTCAAGGTGACCCGATCACCCTGAATATTCACGTTTTGCAAAAAGGAATCATCCGGTATTTTTTCCGTTAATTCCTTGAGGACCGCAAGAACCGTCTGATGGCCTTCCATAAAGTCCTGAAGCTCCTCCAGCTCTGCCAGGCTATCTTCCATGTCGCTTCTCAAGACCATGGTCCGGTCTACTTCGGGTTGGAGCAGCTGAATCTGAGCTTCAACCTGGGCAAGAAGCTGCCGCTGCTGAAAATACTCCCGTGTCATCACGGCCAAACCCATGATAACCAACAACCCTGCCAACACCAGCGAGGTCACAAGGCTGGGTCTTTCGGCGATCACGCGCTTTTCACGTGGAATCAAGTTGAGTTTGCCGGGCCGTGATTTCTTGATCCCGGAAATGGCCAAGCCAATGGCACCCACGCAATCGGCTGTCTTGGAAGTTGATATAACTCCCTGCTTCTTCAGATTCAGCTTCTCGGACAACAACTCGCAGTCTTCGAATCTTTCACGGAAACCCTCGATGAAATCTGCGGCCAGAAGACCGCTAAGATAGATCCTGTCCAGTCCCTCCCAGACCAGATCCAGATGGGAGAAAAATCGATCCAGTTCTTCCAATATCCTCTCAAAGTTCAAATCCTCCTGAGATACGAGGATCTTCCTTGAGAAGAATTTCTCGGGACCCCCAACCAGAACCAACTCCATTCCATCCGGGTCGATAGCCACCACCAGATGGGGAGCCTTCTGGGGATACCCGTCCTCATGCACTGAAAAGACATGAAACAGACCCACACCTGAGATGCGAATCGCGGCCGGGTAGAGGTTCAGTTCACGAAAGACATTGAGACGTTCCTCAAGGTATTCCCGAGGGACCATGATGGTCTGAACCAGCAGCTTGTTGGTTTGGACATTCCGTTCAAGCACAACATAATCGCTGTAGGATTGCTCCTCTTCCCCCGGCTCGAATTTCTGGAGCTGAAACTGCACCACCTGATCCAGATTCTCTTCCACATCCAGCGGCAGCTCGATCTCCCGAACCACCACCTGATCCCGGGACAGGCCCAAGATGATATTGTCCCGGTCCAGGCCGTCGACTGCCTCAAACTTCTCAACCCAGGCGTAAAGCTCCGCAGGCGGCAATTTCTGGTAGTTTTCGATCTGATCGCAGCTTCTCAGTACGTAGCCCCGTAGACCCTTGGAGACCACGGCAAAGGTAAGACGGTTGCCACGAATCTCGACGCCCACGGCTGAATCTAAGTAGAACATGGTGTTTTCGTTTTTTTGTTTGTTCGTTTATTCGTTTGTTCGTTTGTTGTTCGGTTATGACCTGATCTTACTCTTTTAACTTTATCTGGGTATGTGCATTCTACGTCGCCCTTTCAGGGCTCAGATCCTGTTAATACCTTTAAGCCTGGGGCTCACGCCCCAGGCTATTGCATGCCGCTCCTTCGGAGCTCCGGAGTTTTCCGGAGGCCGCTCATAGTGCGGCCGCTACAACGAGACCGGAGTCAGCGCACTGTGGCGCCTCCCACATTCCGGAAGGCCGGTGCACACCTGGGCACCGCTTCACATGGTTCTGTTGTCTTCATCATAGTTCTATGTTCGATTCGTTCCAGTACAGGACCGAGTAGCCTTTCGGGGAAGTTCGATCCACCCGCACCACGCAGCGGATACGGCCAATCACCTCTGAATCCGAGAGATATCCGTCACTGACCAAAGTATATACATTGGAACGTACGGTGGAGAGCACCCGAGAGGCTTCCGTCGGAATCCCGGGAATCCTCTCCATGATCTCCGTGACATTCACGATGGGAGCCTCCTGTCTCATCGCGACGATCTCCGTAGCAACATCAAAGTCCAGGCCCGGGATTGCCCCCAAAACTGGCAACGGAGCGGAATTGACATTGATTCGATTGATGGTGGTGAAGGTGGTCAAATATTTCTGCAGAGCGTAGTACTCGATTTGTGCTCCATCCTGGGTCGTACCTTTGCGGCCATAATAGATCTCCGGGGTGATTCCCTTGACCAGAAGAAGCTCTTCGGGAACATCCAAAAGGCCATTTTTGGCCAAGTAGGGGTCTTGGAGTGCCAGGTAATAGTTGCTCTCAGCACCATTGAGTCGGTTCAAATCATCCCGATCCCGCCAATCCTCAATGGAATCCGTGATCATGTCGGCTTGCTGCTCGTCCAGGCCGACCATGATCAGAAGATTGTAAAGGAGGTAACCGGGTGCAAGGTTGACATTCATCTTGCCGGTCTCGTCACTGATCTGCACCCCGGCACCCCCACGAGCCAGGGGAAGGTCGATATAGCCGGTTAGAACCGCAGGAATGGCTTGCAAATCCCCCTCTCGCCTCTGCTGGATGCGAGCGAATGCCGTTTGAGCCTCTATGATCTTGTAAAGAGCATATTCAACGCCCGCACGAGCCAGGTAGTAGGATTCTTTCTGGTCTACCACGTTTCGGGCGGCGTCGACTTCGGTGCGAATCGAGGTGGAAAAAGAGAGCGCCAGCATGCTCATTGCCATCATCACCCACAGGACCACCACCAGAACGGCTCCCTTTTGCTCCCCGCTGCCTTCCAACATGTGGAATGATCGTAATCTACTCATCTTTGAATCGACCTCTGGAACCCCTGTCTTCCCTGAGTCCTAAAGAAACTGGCATTGACAGGGACAATGAGGTGGTGTTCGTCATAGCTAATTTTGATGGCCTGTGGAACGGCCAACATCTCTTCACCGGTCCAGTTGCTCGTCCACTCATAGCTCTCGGATTGAGGGTTGACTCCGTAGTAGATAAACTCCAGATCGGTCACTTGCTCAATCAAGGGCAGCGGATCCCCATCGGGTGCATCCACCATAGCCATGAAGCTACCCATCCCCAGGTAGCGGGCCTCCAGGGCTCCCAAAAAAAAGTCCCCCGCTTCGTCCTGTGCCAGCCCGTAACGAACGATGGTCAGACCTGGATTCTCCTGCAGCATCAATGGGGCGACGGTGGCGAAGGTCACCGAATCGGGGGTTCCGTAAAAAAGAGGAATCCGGGTAAAAGCAGGCAGCGGTTGCCCTTGGGCCTCAGCCTGCTGGATGTCTAGAAAGGAAGCCGACGGCCGGACCGGAAACAAGGAGCCGATCTGCCGCTTGATCAGATCCTGAAGCACCCTTCGTCTGGCCTCGAATTCCAAACGTTCCTGACTTTTCTCATAACTATTCAAGGCCAGTCGAAAAGAAGAAAAAACGACGCCGGCCATGAGCCCGAGAATGGTGAAAGCGATGATCAATTCCAGAAGGGTGAAGCCTCTAACCCCTGACCCCTGACCCCTGACCCCTGACCGGCTGGCCACCGCTGGTCTTCGACCAGCGCGTTCCGGGTTCCAGGTTCCAGGTTCCACGTTCTTTTGGCTCCTGTTCATTGCCGGGTACCGAAAAGGCGGCGAATGGCGTCAGCAGGGTTGCGCCCAGGGCCGGCGGATTCGTTGGGAACGGTTTTCAGACAGACCGTTCGGTACAGCTTGCCATTACGATCATTCTTGAAATGCACATCTACTTGAATGCTCAGTAAATAAGCACCCGGCTCGACGATGTCAATCCCAAACTCGTCGTCGGGTGCCTCCCAATTTCGCACCTCGGCCGTGTAGGCGAACTCCTCATCAAGATCATCGGAAAACGACATCTCTCCTCGAACAGCCTCGTTGCTGAGGATTTCATTCATGACGTTCTCGGCATGATTCATGGCCTGATGAGCCATATCGATGCGGTGAATGTTCTTGAGCCCTCCGGAGAAAATCTGCATCACCACGCCCACACCCATCCCCAGGATTGCCAGGGCCACCACGATCTCCAAAAGAGTGAAGCCACGGGTACTTCTGCCATTCATAAGGCTGCCGGTCAACGGCCAGTTATCAGTCGAATTCCTCCTTCAACACCCGGGCGAATCCGGTGATCGGCTCCACCCAGATTTCGATTTCCCGGGTCTCGTTTTGCAAGTAAAAGGATCCTCCCGAACTCCTGCCGTTGGGATAAAAATTAATCCTCGCCAAAGGCCCTTCGAACTGCTCCTCCTGGACTTGGATGGAAACCCTGTCAGGGAGCAAGAACCGGTTCTGTTCCTGCTCGAATTCGTTGGCCAGAACGTAATAATCCGGACCGTCTTGACTGGACACCAGGATAATGCGGGAGACCTCCTGCCTGGCGATGGCGCGGGAGCGCACCTGTTTCATTCGAGTAATCAAGTCCCGCCCGGCGGTTTCCAACTCCAAACCTCTCAGACCCCTTGAAAAAGAGGGCATCACCACGCCCGCGGCCAGCGCGACTAAAATCAGCACGATCAGCAACTCGAAAAGGCTGAAGCCTCTTTTCGAGGGAAGATCACTCCCAGGAGTTGACATCCGCATCATCTCCCTCACCGCCCTCCTCCCCATCGGAACCCAAACTCCAGAGATCGTAGTCGCCAAAGTCACCGGGAAAGCGATATTGATAATCGCGACCCCAGGTATCTTTGGGAACACTGTTCTTTTCAAGATAGGGGCCGCTCCAATTGGGAATTCCCGGGTCCTCGACCAATGCCTGCAACCCTTGAGCGTTGTTTGGATAACGGCCCACATCGAATCGATACAAGGCCAGGGCGTTTCCCAGTTCTGCGATTTGCAGCTTTGCCACCTGGGCCTTACTCTCACCCACCCGGTCCCACAGCCTGGGGCCCACGACTCCGGCCAGGAGTCCCAGAATGACCAATACGACAATTAGCTCAATCAGAGAAAACCCTTGTTCCCGGACCCTTCGGCCTGGCTGGAAACCCTCAGACTTTTTTCGCATGCTTCGTCCCATAGTTCTATTGCTCCAGTGTTCTTTCGTTCTTTTACAGCGGAACATCGTTGATGCTGAAAATGGAATACAACATGGAAACCACCATCACCCCGATAATGATTCCCATGATCAAAATAATGGCCGGCTCGAACAAGGCCACCAACCGCTTGAGCGACAACCTGAGTTCCCGGTCATAAGTTTCCGCGATTTGCAGCAGCATGTCGTCCAGTTTTCCCGTTTCCTCTCCCACCTCGAGCAGGTGCAGCGCGAAACTCGGGAAAATCTGTGCTTCTCGAATGGGAGCCGTCAGTCCTTCGCCCTTTTTCACACCCGATTTGATCGCATCCATGGTGGTAGCAATGGCCTGGTTGTTGACGATTTCCTTGACGATGTTGATGGATTGAATCAAGGGCACGGCACTTTGCAGCAACGTTCCCAGGGTACGGCTGAAACGGGAGACTTCAACCTTCTGGAAAACGGAACCCAACACCGGTAGTCGCAACATTTGCAGATCCCATTTGAGGCGCCCCTCCTCGGTTGCCAGGCGAGTCTTGAGCCGGTACCCGAAGCCAATGGCCACTGCCAGCAGAAGCCACCAAAAATTGGTCAGGATTGCGCTCATCCCCAGCATGATCACCATGGGGAGAGGAACCGGGGCCCCGGCATTCTCAAAGATCACCGAGAATTTGGGAACCACAAAAAACATCATGATGATGATGGAGACCGCTCCCACAAAAGTCAGAATGCAGGGATAAATCAGCGAGGAGATCAAATAACTGCGAAGCTCCTCGACATTCTCGAGATAATCGACCAGGCGTCCTAAAATCTGATCCAGCGCTCCCCCCACCTCTCCCGCCTTGACCATATTGACGTAAACCTTGGGGAAGACCTGGGGAAACTTGGACAGCGCTTCCGAGAGCGAACGACCGCTCTTGACCTCACTGAGTAGCTCCGCGACCACCTCGCTCAGATAATCATTTTCCGTTAAATTCGCGAGGATTCTCAAACTGCGATCCAGGGTCAGTCCCGCCTGAATCAAAGTCGAAAGCTCCTGGGTGAAGATGAGCAGTTCGCTTTGAGACACCCTTTTTTTCTTCCAGGGCAGCTCAAATTGCCGACTCAGAAATCCGGTCTCTTCGCCGGAGAACACCTTGACGGGAAGTTGGCCCTGCTCCTGAAGGCGGACCACCACGCTCTGCTGGTCAACCGCCTCCAGCGTACCCTCCACCATTTTTCCGTCCGGCGTCACCGCCTTGTATCGAAAAAAAGCCATGTCCTTAATTTCTGAGCCCTGACCCGGAAGCCGCTCACAGAGCGGCCGCTACAAGATCTTGCCGACCTGAAACATGTCCTTACAGATCCTGGGTGACTCTCAGGACCTCTGAGATGGTCGTTATCCCTTGTTTGACCTTTTCGAGTCCGTCTGCACGCAGAGAAATCATCCCTCCCTGGATGGCTGCTTTCCGGAGCTGGGTCGCGTCGGAATTGGCAAGGATGAGACGGCGAACCTCCTCATCCATCAACATCAGTTCAAAAATTCCGAGCCGGCCCTGATACCCGGTCTGCCCGCACTCCTTACATCCCTTCCCTTCGAACACCTCGGTCCGATCATCCGGCGGAATCCCGATCTCCTCCAGGAAACTATCCTCCACCGACTGTCTCTCCTTGCACTCCGGACAGATGATCCGCACCAGACGCTGAGCCAGAACTCCCAGGATGGTAGAGGCCAATAAATAGTCCTCCGCCCCCATATCCACCATTCGGGCAATGGCACCCGGAGCGTCGTTGGTGTGAAGTGTACTGAACACCAGATGTCCGGTCAGGGCCGCCCTGATTCCGATTTCCACGGTTTCCAGGTCCCGCATCTCTCCCACCATGATCACGTCGGGATCCTGACGGACGATGGACCTCAGTCCCGCGGCAAAGGTCAGGCCTATCTGAGAGTTCACGTGAATTTGATTGATTCCGCTGATCTGGTATTCCACCGGATCCTCGATGGTGACAATCTTTTTGTCCGGTTGGTTAATTTTCGTCAGGGCACCATACAGGGTCGTGGTTTTACCGCTTCCGGTAGGACCCGTGACCATGATAATTCCATAGGGCCGCACAATGAGATCTTCGAACACGTCGTGCATCCGGGGAGAGAAGCCCAGTTTCTCCACATCGTAGATCTGGGTATTGCTTTTATCCAGGATGCGCATGACCACGCTTTCCCCGTACATGGTGGGCAGCGTAGAGACCCGCAAATCGACATCCTTCCCCAGCACCTTCATCTTGATGCGGCCATCCTGGGGAATTCGCCGCTCCGCAATATTGAGTCGGGCCATGATCTTGATCCGAGAGATAACGGCCGCCTTCAGTCTCTTGGGAGGCGATTCCTGGTCATAGAGAATTCCGTCGACTCGATATCGCACCTTTAATTCCCGCTCAAAGGGCTCAATGTGGACATCCGAGGCGCGGGCTTCGATGGCACGGGAAAGCACCAGGTTGACCAATCGAATCACGGGGGCTTCCGATGCCAGGTCCTTCAGGTGTTCGACATCATCCGCCTCTTCACCGACGGAATCGAGTCCCTCGTCGATATCTTCCACGATCCTGCCCAAACTAGACGCCTGGTTCCCGTAAAACTTCTCGATAAGATCGAGAATGGCGCTCTCTGGAGCCAGACGAACCTGTAGGTCCTGGAAAACGGTATAGATGCGGATGGTATCCAGGGTGGAGATATCGTGCGGATCAGCCATGGCAATAGTCAACTGCTCAGGAGCTTCCGATTTAATGGGAATAAATTTGCACGCGCGCATGAACCTCTCAGAGAAGGTGTTCTCCAGTACCGGAACCTGAGGGAAATCCTCAGGCGTCACATAAGGAACACCCAGATAAGCACTCAGATGCACCACCATATCCGCTTCGGACATCGCTCCGATGTCCACCAGCAGTTTTCCTACTCTTTCGCCTGACTGGGTCTGTAAATTGAGAGCGGTCCCCAGCTCTTCCTCGGAGATCGCATCCCTTTCCAACAATTCCTGGCCAAACGGCTTTCGAACCTTTAGCTGGGCAAACTCGATCATAGGCTTAGTACTCAGTAATGCGAACGCGCTCCTGGAACTGTTGGGAGGAGATCCTGCCCATCGTCAACGAATCCACATTCTCCTTGGAGGCGGAAATGATGACGATGGTGGTATTCCGGCTGGAATCCAGTTCGTTTCGATCCTCCACATGGGCGGTGATGGCGATGAAGTGCCCACTGGTTAGCTGCTTGAAGGTCCCCCCGTAGTCGGCCAGGCATCGCACCATGGAGTCCTTCAGGGTCCGGAGTTGCTCCTCTTTGGACCTCTCCTCTTGTTGTTGGGTCGACACCAGACCAAAGGGCGTGCGAATGGTGGCCCGATTGATGTTCAGATGCAAAGACACCACAATACCGAATTCCTGCAGATAGGAGGCTTCTGCTCCCCCTGTGACCGCAAAGGGATTCGGGAAGTCCTGTTTGACAACCTCATTGACGATGCCTTCGAAAATTCGCGTATTTCTCTTGAGCATCGGTAGATCAAAATTTTCGGCCGCAAAGATCGTGGTGCCGGCTAAACCAAAGATTACAAGGAAGATGGATAGGAATGAACGACGACGCATGAAACCCTCCTATCGCGAAAGGATGTTTCGCATATAGTGATTGTTTTCCTCGATGTTTTCAATATAACGCTGTTCCAGGGTCACCAGGTACTGATGCATCTGACCGAAGTTATCCCTCTCCCTGAGCTCCATATCCTCCTTGACCTCGAGTAGAGCCCTGAGCATCAACTCCCGCTCCTTCTGCTGCTGGGAAACAATCATGTCCTGAACCGTCTCGGTTAGCCGCTGCTGGGAAACCACCAGGCGTTTCCCGCCCCAATAACCCATCGACTGAACAATGGAGACGGCACCCACCACGATCAGCACCCCTGCCGCAACCTTCTGAAGCAGCGGCCACCACGGGATCCGCCGGAGAAATCCCCCGGAGATATCATCGACTTCGAAACCCTTCTCCCGCTGCTGCTCAATCTTCCACTCACCCAGCTTCTCACGGGTTTCAAGGAGTTCAAGGTACTCCAGGTTGCAGTCGGAACATTCCCCGAGGTGCCTGAAAAACTCGAAGCCCCCTCGAGGGTCCAACTCTTCCCCATAGAGCACATCGATGATTCTCGGCTGGGCCGATTCACATTTCATGATTGATTCTCCATAAGCTTTCTGAGAGTTTTCAAACCCAGATACATTCGCGACTTGACCGTCGACAAAGGTATTGCCAGGATTTCGGAGATCTCGTGAAATTTCAGATCCTGGTATTCCTTCATCAAAATGACTTCTCTTTGCTCCTCCGGAAGCAGGTCGAAGGCTTCCCGCAACACCTGAATATCCTCTTTGACCGCCAACTTCGCCTCTGGCGAGGCGCCCGGATCTCTCAGGTGGATCGGGACGACTTCATTTTCTTCCTCCGGAAGCGAGACAAACTGTATCTTGCGCCGCCTGCGAAACCGCATCCGGCATTCATTGAGCGCGATCGTGTACAACCAGGAGGAGAAACGCTCGGGGTCGGACAGACGACCCAGGTTGCTGTAGGCCTTGGTGAAAGTGTCCTGGGTGAGATCGTGTGCCTCATCCGCATTGCCGACATAGCGACAGATGAAACCGTAAATTCTTCGCTGCCATCTCTCAATTAACTCACCAAAGCAGGCCGTATCCCCCTGCAGTGCCAACTCCAAAAGGTACTGCTCGCTCCGATTCATCTGTTGTCTCGTATCTTCAAGATGCATGGCCGGCAAAAAAAGTCTAAACACGAGCCCGAATTTATGAATAACCCCGGCTAAATAAAAGAGTAACACTCTTGGATGACCGGGGGGAAGAAGAGGCGACCCCTAACCGCTGACCCCTGACCCCGGCGGACTGCGCTCGCCTGCTGACCAGCTGACCCGAGAGGGAAAGTTTCGGGGCGCACGGCCGTGTGCCCCTAGGTATCCGGAAAGATCGCACTCGAGGTACGAGTCGATCGGGTCATCTCTTACAAGTTATTGATTTATTGTAGTTTGAGTGGTTTTTTTGAGTCTGGTCTCGGAATTGCTACTAGCCTTCATGAGCAGTCGTTAGAGCCATCGGCTTTCAAGCCACTGCTCCCGGGCGGAAAAAATTGAGGAGGGTTTCGCAGAAATGGCTCGAGAAACCAGGCGAGGCCCCCGCCCGGACACTCTTCGACGGAAGAGGCTCCAAAAGGGACAGCCCTGACCAGCCCGGATCAGGCATAGGTTCTCGTCACGAAGCGACGGAAGGACCGGCCTGACAAGGCGCGCAACTGAGACCGACGCAGGCGTACTCTCTAGGTACGTCGAGAAGGTCGAAGGAAGTGCAACACAGTCAGGACGGATGATTCCGGCGCTGCAGTAGAGGACTTATGCCTGATCCGGGCTACTAATCCCGAAAGAAGCGAAGAGGATTGAGCGGTCGATCGTTGAGGCGAACCT
>JAYZBY010000133.1:0-18454 GCA_036338555.1 Acidobacteriota bacterium
GGGTCAGGGGTCAGCTTCCAGCGCGAACAATCTCCGGAAATTGGCCGTGGTCAACTCGGCGATTTCCTCAACGGTCTGACTGCGGACTTCAGCCAGCGTCTCGGCGACCCTTACTACAAAAGCCGGTTCGTTTCGTTTGCCCCGAAAGGGCACCGGTGCCAGATAAGGGGCATCGGTTTCAATGAGCAATCGATCCGAGGGAATTTGAAGGGCGATGTCTCGCAGCTCATCCGCTCGACGGAAGGTGAGGATTCCCCCAAAAGAGATATAGAACCCCAAGGGCAAGCACCTTTCGGCCATCTCGAGGCTGGCCGTAAAACAGTGCAGAATTCCTCCCGGCCCCTGGGAAAACTCCTCCTCCAGGATCTGACAGGTTAGATCCTCGGCCTCCCGAGAGTGAATCACGACGGGCTTCCCCAACCCGCGAGCCCTTCTCAACTGCTTCCCAAAGGCCTCAACCTGCTGATCACGAGTGGAGTTCTCATAGTGAAAATCGAGTCCGATTTCACCCCAACCCAACATCTTGGGGTGCCCCATGAGAGAAACCAGTTCCTTTTCCAAATCAGGTCCATAAAGCCGGGCATCATGGGGATGGACCCCGGCACACCCATACAAGACGGTATGCTCTTCGAGAAGCTGTTCAAAGGCGGAAGGGCCCTTCACAGTCTCGGTGAGGCAGGCGATCGTGACAATTTCCGAGACTCGGGCCTGAGTGGCCCTTTGGAGTACTTCCTCGACATCCGGTTGGAAGTCTGGGGAATCCAGGTGAGCGTGGGAGTCGACGAACATTACTTCAATCGCGCACCCAGTCGAACCGGCTCGGTAAAGGAGGCCAGGACTGGCTTCCCTTCGTTGGAGGCGGCAACCAGCATGCCGTTGGATTCCACTCCCATTAACTTGGCGGGCTTTAGATTGGTCACCACGGCGACCAGGCGACCGGGCAGAGAATCCACCGAGTATCCCTGGCCGATGCCAGCCACAACCTGACGCACTTCCGAGCCAATATCGACCTGTATTTTCAGTAATTTGTCCGATTTCGGAACGGCTTCTGCAGAAATGATCTTGCCCACTCTCATCTCGATTTTGCCGAAGTCTCCTATATCAATCGTCTTCTTTTTGGCGACGGCCTCTACCTCTTTGACTTCCTGGGCGGAGGCAGCTTCTTTTTCCTTCCTCTTTTTCTCGACACGCGCCATGAATTCCTTGGCATCCAGACGCGGATAAACAGCCTTGAGCTTACCGATGGAGGAACCCTGCTCCAATCCACCCCAGGTGAGGCTGGGAATCCGTTGATCCTCGATGGCTTCTAAGATCCCCAACTGCTTGAAAATGGCTGCGGTTCCGTCAGGAAGAATCGGATTCAGCAAGATGGTAATGATTCGAAGAGACTCCGCTGAACAGTACAGAACGGTTCCCAAACGTTCTCTCTTGGAGTCATCTCCAGCCATCGCCCAGGGCTCATTGGCTACCAGGTACTTATTGACCACCGATATGAGTTCCCACACGTTGTCGATCGCTTTGTTGATTCGGAGGCTGTCGAAATTTTTACGATAGAGATCGATCGTTTCACTGCTGTATTGCCTGAGTTCCCCATCCGCGCCTTCCATCTCTGCAGGTTCCGGAATCTCCCCGCCGAAATTGGTTTCGATCATGGTGAGCGTCCGACTGCACAGGTTTCCCAGATCGTTGGCGAGATCACTATTCACTCGAGTCACCAGCAGGTCGTAGGAAAAGTTCCCATCGGACCCTAATGGGATTTCCCGGAGCAAGAAGTACTTGACGTAATCCGCTTGGGTGACGTCCGTGAGTTCTTCGGCAGTAACGGTATTGCCACGTGACTTGGACATCTTCTCTCCCTCAACCGTCCACCATCCGTTGACCAGCAGTTGACGCGGCGGTTCCAGACCCGCAGCAAACAAAAAGGCCGGCCAGTAAACCGCGTGAAAACGAAGAATATCTTTGCCGATCAGTTGAACCTGAGCCGGCCAATATTTTTCGAATTTTTCAGGTTCACTGGCAAAACCGATACCAGCCAGATAACCGATGAGAGCATCAAACCAAACATAAAAGATGTGTCTTTCATCTTCAGGAATCGGGATCCCCCACCTGAAGGAGGTACGGCTGATGCTCAAGTCCCTGAGACCACCTTTCACGAAGCTGACTATCTCGTTCATCCGGGTGGAGGGAACAATGAAGTCCGGGTTGAACTCGTAGAACTTGAGCAGTTTCTCCTCGAAGGCCGAGAGCTTGAAGAAATAACTCTCCTCGGTCATGGATTCAGGTATACGATTACAGTCAGGGCAGGTCTCGCTATCCGCAGCAGTGTAGGCTTCACAATTTACACAGTAATTGCCGCTGTACTCACCCAGGTAAATATAATCGTTCTCCTGGATCCGTTTGAACACTTCTACCACCGCCTTGCGGTGACGTTTTTGGGTGGTGCGAATAAATTCATCAAAATTAAGGCCGAATTTCTTCCAGGCCTGTCGGAAACTGGCCGCGTACACATTGGTCAACTTCTGAGGAGACACTCCCTCCTGGCGTGCTGCTCTTTCAATCTTTAGGCCGTGCTCATCCGTCCCGGTCAAGAAACAGACGTCCAGGCCGCACATCCTCTTGTAGCGGGCGATGGCATCCGCCAGAACAGAGGTGTAGGTATGTCCCACGTGGGGAACTCCGTTGACATAGTAAAGCGGTGTCGTCAGATAGTAGCTGCTACTCATAACCACTTTCTGTGATTTGATTCATAACCGTTTGTCGTACCACCTTCAGGGGTAAATCGTGTTTTTGCGCGATCAACTTGAGCTCCTCATACTCGGGGGCAACACTCACAATTTTTCCCCGAAAGCGGCCAATTTTGACTTTCACTTTTCCGAAGTCGGTCTCCACCTGGCGGAACTCACGCTTCAGAGACCATCTCTGCCAATCACCCCAGCGTATGCCCAGGGTCGTGGTTTCCGTGAAGATGAGTTCTGCCATTCTTTCCCGATCCTTTTTCTGACAAAGAACCGAGAGCTTGACTCCAGGACGGCTCTTCTTCATCTGCACAGGCGTGCAGTAGGCATCCAAGGCTCCTCTTTCGAGGGCCAACTCCAGGCAGTGCCCAAAAGTTTCGGCATCCATATCATCAATATTCGCCTCCAGAAGCGAGACCTCTTCTTCTCTCCATGCCTCACCGGAATGGGCATCTCCGGAGTCCTCCGGAGACAATCTCTCACCTAAAAGCAATCTTAACATGTTGGGGATTTCTTCAAATTCCCGGTCCCCGGCGCCAAAGCCCCACTTGTCAAAACGGCAAACAGGTGAAAGGCCTTGCTCCTGGACCAAGGTGGTCACGATGGCTGCTCCGGTTGGGGTGGTCAGTTCCCCCTGAACCTGGCCCATATAAACCGGAAAATCGACCAGTAATTCAGCCGTAGCGGGAGTGGGAACAGGCCATGTTCCATGTGAAAAAGTCACGGTGCCTCCCCCTAGGTTCAGCGGAGCGGTCAAGAAACGTTCCACCCCGAAATAGTGGAACCCGATACACGCTCCCACGATATCAACAATGGAATCGACGGCTCCCACCTCATGGAAATGGACCTCCTCCAAAGAAGTTTCGTGCACCTTGGCCTCGGCTTTTCCCAAACGTTGAAAAATACTGATCGACCCTTTCTGCACCCAGGAGGACAGCTCGCTTTCCTCAATCAGTTGCCTGATCTGAGTGAGGTTTCGATTGCCGTTCTCATGGTGATGGTGATGGTGATCCTCACGGGAAGCCTCCCCTTGCTTGACCTGTAGGTTGACACCTCGCAGGCCTTGTCGAGCCACTTCCTGGGCAACCAACTGGAATTCCTCCAGCTTCAGTTTTGCAAGCTCCTTTTCGAGATGATCCAGCGGCAACCCTAGATGGACGAGTGCCCCCAGAATCATATCGCCACTGATCCCATTGAAAGGATCGAAGTAGAGTACTTTTGCTGCCATCCTTTTCGTGCTTTCGCCCTGAGGTGCTGTGGTGCTGTGGTGCTGTGGTGCCGTGTTACCGTGGAAACCCAACGAGCCCCGACTATCCCGCTACATGAAGATGTCACTATACTTCACATTCTTTTCAGTCGCTATCGCGGACAGCACAGGCCGGTTCCAGCGGAATAGTAGGAATTCCTGTCGTCTACTTCGAACTCACAGAAATCACAGACTTTCACTACGGCACCACCGCACCACTGCACTACGGAACTACTGCACCAATCTCCTTTTTCCCTTATGATTATCTTTGCATGCTTTTAAAAAGGACCCAGGAGATCGAAGAGCATCTCAAGCGGTTTATCGCGGACCACTTCGAGGTCAAATTGGAACAACTGACGGTTGAGACTCCCCCTCAAAGTGAGTTCGGAGATCTGGCCTTCCCTTTCCCTTTTGAACTGGCAAAAACTCTCCGCAGACCCCCTCGTGACATCGCTACCGAGGTCGAGGAGAACATCCAGGCACCTTCCCAGGTGGAGCGGATCGTGGCGAAGGACGGCTATGTGAATGTTTTCTTCCAACGAGCTTCTTTTCTTGAAGACCTGTACCAGTGGCTTCAGGAATCATGGCCTGAACCTTCAGGCGAAAAGGTCATTGTCGAACACACCAATATCAATCCCAATAAGGCCGCCCACATCGGGCATTTGAGGAATGCAGTGCTCGGCGACACCTTTGTCAGAGTTTTACAGGCCAGCGGTATCCAGGTCGAAATACAAAACTACATCGACAACACAGGGGTTCAGGTGGCCGATGTGGTGGTGGGCTTTCAGCATCTCCGGAAGATGTCGCTCGAGGAGATTCAATCCATAGAAGAACCGTTCGACTACTATTGCTGGGATCTCTATGCCGAGGTCTCACAATGGTATCAGGAGGATCCCGTACGCACTAAATACCGGGAGCAAACACTCAAGGAAATTGAAGAGGGGCGAAAACCGGCGGCACCAACAGCGGAACACATCTCCATGCGAATCGTCCTGGCTCACCTGAAGACGATGCTGCGTATTGGCGTACGATATCAGGTCCTGCCCCGGGAAAGCGAGATTCTGAGCCTCAAGTTCTGGGAAGAGGCCTTCAAGCGCCTCAAGGAAACCCAGGCCATTACTTTTCGGGAAGAGGGTCCCAACAAGGGCTGTTGGACGATGCTTTTGCCCGGTGTCGACGACCAACCGGGAGAGGAAAAGATCATTGTCAGAAGCAACGGAATCGTCACTTATGTGGGGAAGGATATCGCCTACCAACTGTGGAAGTTCGGACTCCTGGAAAAGACTTTCCACTACCGTCCCCTGTGCCAATATCAGGATGGTCAGATTACTCCTCACCAGGATGGGACTCTGGACGCAAACACGGTCTGGCTGACCTCGATTGAACCGTCTTCCCACACTGAGCCCGAGTTTGGGCATGGGCATCGGGTATTTAACGTGATCGATGTGCGCCAGTCCTATCTTCAGCAGGTAGTCACGGAGGGCCTGCGTCGACTCGGTTATCCAGACCAGTCGGATCGTTCGGTACACTTCTCCTACGAAATGGTGGCCTTGTCTCCGCGTTGCTGCGCCGAGTTGGGCCTTGAGCTGTCCGAGGAGGAACGCAGCAAACCCCATGTGGAGGTTTCGGGCCGGAAGGGGTTGGGAGTCAAGGCTGACGACCTGATCAATATTTTACGGGACAAATCCCTTGAGGAGGTCAACCTACGCCAGAAGGATCTTCCACTGGAAAGTCGCCAGGAGATTTCTCACAAAATCGCGATTGGGGCACTTCGCTACTTTCTGTTGAAGTACACCCGAAACTCAGTTATCGCTTTTGACTTTGCCGAGGCCCTCAGCTTTGAAGGAGAGACCGGGCCTTACCTGCAATACTCGGTGGTACGAGCCAGCAACATTTTTCGCAAACTGGATGCTGACAACTCCGATTGGAGCATTGCCCTGTGGCAAGAGAAATCCCAAAAAATGTGGGAAGATACCAGCACCATTGCCGATCTGCTCGGTGACGAAGGAATCTGGAGTCTTTTGCTTCAGGTCGCTCGCCTGGAGGAAGCCATTCAACAAACTATTCGAACCCTTGAGGTTTCCTATATGGCAAAGCACACCTTTGCGCTGGCCCAACAGCTGAATCTTTTCTATCATAGTTATCATATTCTTTCTGAGAGCGATCCGATCAAGAAGTGTTTTTACCTGACGGTTGCCGACACGGCACGCCGGGGATTGGTAAAGAGCCTGGATCTACTGGGAATACAGGTCCCCGAAAAAATGTAATATGAAGTTCCTAATTACCCTATGGTTTCTCACAGGAACCCTGCTGATCCCGGTGCAAGAAGGCCAGCAAGTCGACCTTCAGCTGCAGGATCTTCTGACCGACAAGGAATTCCAAGACTATCGAAGACGACCCCGGTATCGGAATCGAATCGACCTGTTCAAAAAAGTCTTTGACCGCAATTTCACTCTTCTGGCAAGGCACGTCAAGAGAAACGAGTTAGGAGAATCCGCCGATTTACTGCTTCAAATACAGGCTCTTTGTCACTACGTCGAGCAGGAATCCAACCAGGTCGAAGAACCCAAGGACCTCCGCTCCAAGCAGGTGAAGCAGCTGGAAATCCGGCTGCGGAGGTTGATTGAGTCCATCAAGGACCTGCAGGCCGCTGCACCATTTGAGTATCTCGATCCATTTGAGGTCACCGTGCAGACCGTGGCCAAACTGAGAAAACTCCTGCTGACCCATCTATTGGGAGATGGGTTCACTGTGCGCTCACCCCCCGGTCGATCGGAGCCCGGCCGGTCAATGGGGAATTTCGGTGCTATGGGTTTCGCACCTGCAGGAATGCCGTCAGCACCTACTGCGAATTCGATGCAGACCAAGGATCGATTCACCGACCAGGAGTACACCCGGATCCAACTGGCTCAGGAACTGACCAAGAGGGTTGAGGTCTTCCTCGAAATCGCGGAGTCCCGTCTCGAAGAGATTCGTAGAAGAATGGACAAGCTGGAATGGGTGGAGGAAGAGGAAAACCCGCTGGAATTTCACACCTATTGGGACATGGTCCACGCCTACCGCCAAGCCATCGACGGCATCATGATCAATATCGATGAGAAGGCCATTTACAAGACGGCTTCGGAAAAGGACATCGAAAAATCTCTCAAGGAATTAAACAAAGGCATCGGAGAGTTCATCCCCCAGCTGGAACCCCTCAAGGAACTTGCCATTGAGCTCCAGGATCAGGCTTTGTATAAAAAGCTCCTGGAAGCCGAGGAAACATCGATCACCGCACAGAAAGGATCCCTCTACGGCCTGGGTGCACCACCGGAATGAAAAAACCCTGACCCCTGACAAAGGGTTGTGATGCCTTCCGGCTGACAGAAAATCCGAAATCCGAAGTCTCAAATCCGAAACCTGAGGTTCTGAGCGGAGGTCGCACATGTTCCGCTTCGCGGATTCCTGCTGTCTCGTGCGTTCGGCCGGAATCGGCGCACTGTGGCGCCTCCCACACTCCGGACTCTTCCTTCTGAATTTTGAATTCCTTCTCCTGGCTCCTGACGGAAAATCCTAAATTCGAAGTCCCAAATCCGAATCCTGGGGTTCTCATCGAAGGGCGCACATGGTCCGTTTCGCGGACTTGTTCCATGGTGCCTTCCTGCGTTTGTGCCGTAGTGCGAATTCGTAGGATTTGCTAGTAGGGGCGCACGGCTGTACGCCCTTCTTAACTTCGAAGTCCTTGCTGTGGGCGCACGGCCGTGCGCCCCTAGAACAGGCTGCAGGATCGTGCCACATTGACACGTGAAACCTGGAACATGGAACGTGGAACGCGCTGGTCGAAGACCGGCGCTCGGTCAGCCGGCCAGCATCTTCCTCACCTCACGGTGGACCCAGGTGATGCCGGCAACCCCGCAGGCTCCTGTCTTGAAGATCTCTTCAAAATGAGATTCCTCGACACCTCCAATGGCAAAGACCGGTGTTTTCACCGCTTCGACCACCTCCCGAAGAGTCGAGGTCCCCAAAGGAGATGTGTAGGCCACCTTGGAGAGAGGATCGAAGATGGGACCGACAAGTAGATAATCGGCTCCCTCCTGAGCGGCCGATTTCGCCTCCTCGAGGGTGTGCACGGATTTTCCAATCAGCGTCGACCTGCCCTGCAGCCGTTCCCTGGAAACTAGCGCTCCCCCGACATCCTGGCTGGACGTCAGATGAGCGCCATCGGCACCTTCCTCACAGGCCACCTCAAAGAGGGTATTAACAAAAAACATTTTGCCATGCTGCCGGGCCAACTCCACCCCCCGGCGAACCAAGATCCGGTTCTCCTGAAGTGTGAGATCCTTCTCACGCCACTGCACGATGTGGGCCGATGTCTGAAATAGCAGTGTTAGATAGTCGAAGGGATCAAGGTCGGAGAAGGCGAGTCGATCGGAAACCGCAAATCGAGTCGGCGACGGAAAATTATGTTTTTTTGAAATATTGGTAGCTATGGGCAACTTCCCAGGCCCCTATAATGATATTAGCAATTCCCAGACCGGATACGGCGCCCCGAAAAAAGAAGTTAAGAAACAGACCCTTCAAAAAGGGAAACTGATAGAGAAGGAAATTCTGCTCCCACGAGAGAATCCAAGGATAGATCATCAGGAAAACCCCCATCTCGAGACAGTAGAGCACATAAATAACAAACAGAACCTTGCTGGTCTTACTTTCAGGAGGAAAGGGAAAGAAAGGAAAATCATTCGGGGGATTACTCACATGCGTGACCGGAGATAATCGAATAGAGGAGGCTGACGAGGAACGGCCATCAACCAACTTTGGGAGCACCCACAACAGGGAACGTGCCATTTGAACCGTGCACGAAACGGATTCACCGTCTCTCTCTGATGCGGGCAGCTTTCCCTTTGAGCTGTCTCAAGTAATAAAGCTTGGCCCGGCGCACTCGTCCCTTTTTCACCACCTGAATAGTCTCAATGATGGGAGAATAGAGAGGAAACACCCGCTCGACTCCGTATCCAAAAGAGACCTTGCGTACCGTGAACGTCGAACCCAACCCCCTTCTCCGGATGGCGATCACCACTCCCTCGAAGGCCTGGATCCTGGATTTGTCTCCTTCTCGGATTTTCACATTCACACGAACCGTATCCCCGGCCCTGAATTCCGGTATTTCCTTATTGGTATGTCGCTGTTCGACCTTATCAACCAGTTTCATTTTTCACCTCTTATCTGCTTTTCTTGTCCCACTGATTCCCCAAGTTCTATTCTTCACCCAACAAATCGGGCCGCCGCCGCCGTGTCAGGCCGAGGGCTTCCCGTTGTCTCCACTGCTCAATGCCTGCATGATCTCCGGAGAGCAGGACGTCCGGCACCTTCCAGCCTCGAAACTCCGCGGGTCGGGTGTAGTGAGGATAGTCCAGCAAGCCTTCCATGAAGGACTCCTGTAAAACTGACCCTCCCTTCCCAACCACACCGGGAATCAGGCGACACACTGCATCTACCATTAAAAGGGCCGCAAACTCTCCGCCCGAAAGAACGAAATCCCCAACCGAGATCTCCTCGTCCGCCAAATGGTCGGATACTCGCTGATCCACCCCTTCATAGCGGCCACAAATCAGAATGAGGTGGGCCCTTAAAGATAACTCCTTTGCCTTGTTCTGATCAAATCGTTTGCCCTGAGGAGACAGTAGAACCACGTGTCCCTCCGGGCCATCCCGCTGGCATTTTTCAACGGCCTCGAACACCACATCCGGTTTCAATACCATCCCGTCTCCGCCGCCATAGGGACGATCATCCACGGTACCTCTTCGATCCTCCGCAAAGTCCCGGAGATCCAGAAGGTGAGTTTCCATCAACCCTTTCTTCCCAGCCTGATCGATCATCCCAAAATCAAAGACCCCACTGAATAGGCGAGGAAAAATCGTCACTATGCTAATCCGCATCGCAAAATAAGGCTCAGCCCGGATTCCTCACACCCCCGCTACTGCATCGGCGCCATGATCCGTCCTGACTGTGTTGCGCTCCTTCGGCCTCCTCAACGTACCGTAAAGTACGTTTGCGGGGGCCTCGGTCGCGCGCCTTGTCAGGCCGGCCCTTCCGCCGCTTCGTAACGAGAAGGTGTGAGAAATCCGGGCTAGGGACCTACTCAATTGACGTAATCAGTGAGACCCGGTGGAAGGTCTACTCGAATAACCTTTTCCTCGACATCCACCTTCGAAACAAACTCCTTGACCAAAGGAATTTGAAATTCCTTCCCTTCAAGGGTCGTCACAACCAGGTTGCAGCCTTCGGATCCTGTTTCCTGAATCCCGGTGACGGACCCCAGGAACACCTCACCTTCCAGGATTCTGCATTCCATCAGATCAGAGTGAAAGTAACTGCCTTGGGGAAGTGATACACGGTGATCATCCTCAATCTGGAGTTCACCGCCTATTAACTCTTCCACCTCTTCAGGCCGATCACGTCCCTTGAACTTCAAGATGATACGGCCTTTATGAAACCAGTGTTTTTCTAATTGCTCCAAAAACTCCCGCCCCTCCTTGAAGATTCGGACCTGATTAAGAGAGGAGAAACGTTCCGGGAAATCGGTCAAGAGTTCAGCGGCAACTTCACCTCGAATTCCACGACTCTTGACGATTCGGGCAATACTGGAGAACTCGGGCAACTACTCCAGAATCTCCAGGACGAATCGCTTTCGGAGCTTCATTCCCGCAGCTCCTAGAAGGGTTCGAATCGAACGGGCTGTACGTCCCTGCTTTCCGATTACTTTGCCAAGATCGGACTGAGCCACCCTCAACTCCAGGACCGTGGTTTGTTCGCCCACAACCTCTGAGACGACAACCTGATCAGGACTGTCAACTAAAGCCTTCGCAATCATTTCGATAAGCTCTTTCATCTGTCTCTCCCTCTGAATCTGAACTTGGATATCAGGGAATCCAACCGGCTCGAGTTCAGATCATAAGTGGGCTCGCGGGAGCCTCATCCAGATCAATGACTCCAGCCGCGAATAGCACAAGATCGAGTTCGATCACTCAGATTGCTTAACTCTTTTGATCAGGCTCCTAACGGTATTCGATGGTTGTGCACCTTGTTCCACCCAATGATCAATGCGAATCAAGTCCAGATGGAGTCGAACTGGCTTCTGAGCAGGGTTGTAGTAACCCACGATTTCAACAAAGCGTCCGTCTCTGGCATTCTTCTTCTCTGCCACCACAACTCGGTAGTGAGGATCTCCTTTTTTACCGCGGCGACTCAAGCGAATTCTGAGCAATTAGTGTACCTCCAAATAAAAGTAACGGCCCATTCTATCAGAGAGCGTCTAAATCGGAAAGTTCAATTTTCGTAAGCCTTTGCCAAAAAAGCTCTTACTAGCCTTTTCCATCATTTTTTTAGTCTGAACATATTGTTTCAATAACCGATTGACCTCAGAAACCGGCCTTCCACTCCCTCGGGCGATTCTCTTGCGCCGCGGAGAATTGATCTTCTTATAGTGTTTCCGTTCCTCCAAGGTCATGGAATTGATTATGGCCTCGAGATGACCAAGCTGCTTCTCATCAACCTGGACCTTGTCCAATCCCTTCAAAGGGCCCGCCTGAGGAAGCATCTTGAAAATCTCCTCCAAAGGCCCCAGTTGGCGCAACTGGAGTATTTGTTGGCGAAAGTCCTCCAGGGAAAACTCGTTTTGTTGAATCTTCCTGAGAACCTGCTCGGCCTTTTCTTCATTCACCACCTTTTCGGCCTTTTCGATCAGGCTCAAGACATCGCCCATGCCCAGTATTCGATTGGCCATTCTCTCGGGATGGAATACCTCTAAGGCATCATATTTTTCGCCAACTCCAATGAACTTGATGGGTCTCCCCGATACCGTCTTGATCGACAGGGCCGCCCCGCCGCGCGTATCGCCGTCCATTTTCGTCAAAATCACTCCCGAAAGGTGGAGGCGCTGGTTGAACTCCCTGGCGGAGTTGACTGCATCCTGTCCGGTCATCGCATCGGCCACCAGTAGAGTTTCCGTAGGGTTTACAGCCGACGTGATGCGCTCCAATTCCTCCATCAGCTCATTGTCGATATGCAACCGACCTGCCGTATCGATGAGCAATACATCGAAACCCATATTGCGAGCATGCTGGAGCGCCTGGGTGGCGAGTTGGACGGGATCACGACTGTCCTCCTGGTAAACAGGAATATCGATCTCCCCTGCCACGATGGAAAGCTGCTCAATCGCGGCTGGTCGGTACACGTCGGTCGAGACCAGGACCGGTTGATGTTTCTGATTGCGCAGCCACATCGCCAATTTACCCGTACTGGTGGTCTTGCCACTTCCCTGCAGCCCCACCAGCAGGATCACGCTGGGAGAGACCTTGGACATCTTCAGATCGATCGTCTCGGCACCCAGGAGATTGGTCAGCTCGTCCCGCACCACCTTGATCACTTGCTGACCCGGCATCAGATCACCCAGTACTTCCTGCCCCAGAGCCTTTTCCTTGACTCTGGAGACGAAGTCCTTCACCACCGTGAAGTGAACATCCGATTCGAGAAGGGCCATGCGGATTTCTCGCATCGACGCCTCGATGTGACGTTCCGAGATGTGCCCTTCACCCTTCAGGTCCCGGAGGGTCTTCTGTAATTTAGTCGATAAGCTCTCTAACATTTCTTGCCAACAACTTAAGAATAAGTATTTTACGAGCCTCTCCCTCGGCTGTCAAAATCCCCCCGTTTTCGATTACAATATGCGCTGTGATCATCGGAACGGCAGGACATATCGACCACGGGAAAACGACCCTCCTGAAGGCCTTGACTGGAATCAACACCGACCGTCTGGAGGAGGAACAGCGGCGCGGTATCAGCATCGACATCGGATTTGCTCATATGAAACTGGGATCAACGACCGTGGGCTTCATCGACGTACCGGGACATGAGAAGTTTGTGAAGAACATGCTGGCGGGGATCGGTGGAATTCACCTGGTTCTGTTGGTTGTGGCAGCGGATGAATCGGTGATGCCTCAAACGATCGAACATTTTCAGATTTGCAAACTGCTCGAGATCCCCAGAGGAATCATCGCCATCACCAAGAAAAGTCTGGCTGACGAGGAGCTTCTCGGGGTGGTTGAAGCCGAGGTACGCGAACTTGTGGCTGACAGCCCTCTGGAGGAAGCCCCTGTGATTGCCGTGGATAGTGTGTCAGGCGAAGGAATGGAACTTCTAAGGGAAAGACTGCGGCAGGAAGTCGAAACGTCGGACCACGCCACCATGGCCGTTGAGAACGCTCATCGGGTTTTCCGCCTTCCCATTGATCGAGTCTTCACGATTCGCGGATTCGGAACCGTCATCACCGGCACCCCTTATACCGGAGTGCTCAAAAAGGGAGAATCGGTGACGGTCTACCCCACCGGAAAGCCGGGGAAAGTAAGAAGCATCGAGACTTTCAATCAACCGTCCGATTTGGCGGTAGCCGGGCAAAGAACGGCATTGAACCTGAGCGGGGTGGACAAAGAAGACCTCTCAAGAGGAATGATTCTGTCGCGCTCCGATACTTTTTCCCCTTCCTCCATGATCGATGCCATCATCCACCTGCTTCCTTCTGCATCCAAGGCTTTGAAAAACCGCGGAGCGATACGGTTTCATCATGGAAGCGCGGAACTGATCGGTCGAGTTTACCTTCTTGAACAAGAGGAACTCAGTCCCGGCAATTCGTGTCTGGCCCAACTGAGATTCCAGAGTTCCACGGTGTGCTGTCCGAAGGATCACTTCATCCTGCGCCGCTACTCACCGATGACGACCATTGGCGGAGGCCTTGTTCTGGATGTGAACCCGCGTAAACACCACAAAAAAGACCTATCCGAGGTGGTTCCGCAACTCAGGAAGCTGTGGTCGGCATTGAAGGAGAAAGATCCGAACATTGACAGCATTCTTGCCGATTACCTGGTGCGTCTACACGGTCAATCGGGGGTCTCGCTGGCCGAACTGGTCGCTCGCACTGGTCTTCTGAAAGACCCTCTCCTGGAACTCCTGCAAAATCTGGATTCCGTGACCCTGACCCAACAAGACCCTGTCTGGGCAGTCCACAATGCCGATCTGGAAATCCTGAAGGACCAGATTGTGGATTTCCTGGAACGGTTCCACTCCAGTCATCCCTTGGCGACTGGGATATCCCGGGAAGAACTACGGGAGAGATTCTTCAGCAGGGCTCCCAACTCCCACTTTCAGTTCGTCTTGAAGAATCTCGCGGGAGAAGAGAGAATCCAGGCCAGCCACAGCGTAGTCTCCCGGTACGGACGTCAAGTGACACTGAATTCCGAGCAGGAGAAGCTGAAACAGGACATATTACAGCTGCACCTTAAAAGAGGCCTTCAGCCACCCACCCTGGATGAACTCCTCAAGAAGTTCCCTCAAGATACCCGATATCTTCGAGATCTTTACTATTTTCTCCTGCAACAGGGAGAATTGGTCCGAGTGAGCGAAGATGTGGTGGTGGCGGCAAAACAGATCACCTCCCTGAAAGCCCGGTTGACGGACTCGTTTCCTAGTGGTAACACCTTCTCGGTGCCGGAATTCAAGGATCTTTTCAAGATCAGCCGCAAGTATGCCATCCCCTTTCTCGAATATCTGGATCGTGAGCGGGTGACTCGGCGCACGGGAGATAAGCGGGTGGTGCTATAGATAAGCAGTGGGTCCTGAAACCCGGATTATGCATAAATTCTCTACTGCAGTTCCGCATCACGGTGTTGTGCTTCCTTGGGCTCCTCGGCGTACTGCAAGAGTACGCCTGCGGTCCTTCGTCACAAGAACCTATGCATAATCCGGGTTTCATTGACAGCAGAAACCCCTGGGCGTAAGATAAAAGGGAGGTAAAACTATGGGAACCCTTGGAATGTCAGAATTAGTCATCATCCTTCTGATAGTGATCGTGATCTTTGGGGCGAGTCGGCTTCCCCAGCTGGGAAAGGGCCTGGGAGAGGGTATTCGTAACTTCAAGAGCTCGTTGAAGACCGGTCGGGAAGATGGAGCCGAGAACGAGTCCGCTTCAAAAATCGAATCGTCTCAAGAATCCTAACCTTAACCCCAGCCTTTTCAGTAGAAGGCATGCTTTCTTGTCTCCCATCCACGCTACTCTGTAGTCTCTGAGACGATCCATTCAAGATAGGGGGGATACCCGTCTTCAATGGGCAGAGCAATCACTTCCGGAAGTTCATAGGTGTGAAGCTCTTTGATGCGCTCGATCAGCTGGGGCAAACGCTCCCGGGTAGTCTTGATGACCATCAGGCTCTCGGAAGCACGTTCCAGGGCGCCCTTCCACTTGTATACGGATGTGATATCAGAAATAATGTTAACGCAGGCTGCAAGTCGTTCTTCCACTACATGATGGGCGATTTTCTCGGCAGCTTCCCTGCTGTCGATGGTCGATAGAATGAGAGTGTGCTCAGACATTTGGGTTGCCTATGAAATTCAGCCGCAAGGCAAAACGTGAATCCTCCTGGATCTTGCTGTTCACGATCTGTCTTGCCCTGGTATACATCCTGACCTTCGGAGATGGTGGATTTGTACAACTGCGTCAGTATCGGGCAGAGTTACGGGGATTGCAAATGGAAAACCACAACCTTCGCAAAAGACACGAGGAATATCTTGAAAAGATTAGTCGGCTGAAGGCCGATCCGTCGGAAGTCGAGCGCATTGCCCGCGAACGCTACAACTTCGCCCGTCCGGGGGACATCATAGTTAATTTACAGGACTGAGAAGCCTGTGAATTCACCGTTTCACGTTTAACGTTAGAAGAAAAGCCGGACGTTGTAGCGGCCCTCCGAAATCGGCGCACTGAGTGGTTCCATTTCAGGACATCCTTTACACAGTACATCCTGAGTTCTTCTCCCCAGCCCTGAAAGGGCGGAATAGAATAGCCTGGGGCGTGAGCCCCAGGGTTGCTTAAGTCAACAATAGAAAGAGCCCTGTAGGGGCGATGCCAGGGCCAATGGTGGTGTACCTACATCGCCCTTACAGGGCTCCCTTGTTTACCAAATTTCCAATCCTGGGGCTCTCACGCCCCAGGCTATTTCATATCGCCCCTTCGGGGTTCTGGACCTTGCTTCAGCCAGCTAGCCGAGGCTCTATCCTTCTTTTCGTGGAACGTGGAACCTGGAACGCGCTGGCCGAAGACCAGCGCCGCCTAAAGGGCTCGCTCGACTCGTTTGAGAAACTCGTTGGCGTTCAGATACCCCACCACACGGGAGGGCTGAACCTCATCTCCCTGAGGATTGATGAAGATTATAGTGGGCACTCCATCCACCTCGAACCGCCTTCTCAGCAGTTCTGCCTCGGGTGACTCGTACTGGGTGAGGTCCACCTTGAGCCGGGTGAAGGGACCAACCGCCTCGATGACCTCGTCATCGGTAAAGGTGAATCGGTCCAGTTCACGGCAGGGGATACACCAGTCGGCATAGAAATCCAGTATGACGGGGCGACCTTCCTGCTGGGCCGCGTCAAACACATTCGAATCGTAATACTCCCAGGTGACGGTTCCGCCGGGAGCCTGAGGAACCACGGCGTACAGGCCCACCAGAAGAATACTCACCGCCGTGGCCTTCTTGAAAAAATAAAAGGCCTTTCCACTGCCGCTCGTTTTGTCCAGCCATCCAAGCCATACTCCACTCCCACCCGCCAGAGCCAGTACGATCCAGGGTACGATTGCGTCGGGAACCAGCGGAGCCACAAAATAAAAGGCCACCCCGATCAACGCGCATCCAAACAGCTTCTCGACCCAGAGCATCCAGAGACCCGACCTGGGCAGCTTGTTCAACCCACCCGAAAAGGTCCCCAGTAACACGTAAGGCGCTCCCAGGCCCAGCGAGAGGGTAAAGAACATCCAGAATCCCAGCCATGGATTTCCAGTTGACCCCACATAGGTCAAAAGCCCGACCGTCACCGGCCCCACACAGGGAGCCGCCACAATCCCCACCACCAGCCCCATACTCAATGCGCCCAGAACTCCGCTGCCGGAGCCCCCCGCCACCTTCTGTCGAATAAAGTTGGGGGCCTGGAGTTCATACACTCCGAATAAACTCAATGCCAGCGCCACCATCACCAGAGCGATACCCACTAGCACCCAGGAATTTTGCAGCAGGGCCCCGAACAGCTGTCCCGTCAGGGCCGCAACAACCCCAAGAGTCGAGTAGGTAATGGCGATCCCCACCAGGTACATCAGAGCCAGCCCAAACAAGCGGCTCGTTTTACCCTCACTCTGGCGCCCAAAATAGCCCAGGGTGACCGGAATCATGGGATACACACAAGGGGTCAGGTTCAAGGCCAGGCCCAGGACAAAGATGGCAAAAAAGGCCACTCCCAGCCCCTGCTCTTCAATCAGGAGCCCCAGGTCACCCTGGGCCGAACTCAGAATCCCTCCCGTAAGCGGATCACCCGGAAGGCTCACCGCAACGGAATCGAAAAGCTCGGAGTTGATGGGTCGACTGGGCTGCTCCAGAGAGGCGATGGGGATGGCAATGGCGACGTCCTTGCGAGTCGGAGCCAGGCAGATTTCATCATTACAGGCCTGATATCGGAAGCTGCCCCGGATTGACGGTTCACCTGAAGCATCGCCGGATATGGTTACGGGCAACCGCATGATGACACGGCCCTCGTAAACGTCCAGCTCCTCCTGGGCAAATTGAAATTTGAGCCGCACACTCTCCGGGTACAGGATCTCGCCAAAGGTCAGCCCTTCAATGGGCTCCAGGTCCAGCTGGGTGGGGATCAAGTATTCCAGGCTGGGTTGATGGGCATTGACGTGCCAACCCTCCTCGAGGGTGGCGATGACCGCCACCTGGAAGCTGCTCCCCGGATGCACATGATCCACCGAGAGGGCGGTTTCAACCTCGACCAGTTCATCGGCACTGATGAACTGAGCCGAAGACATTCTCATCAGCCCCAAGCACACCAGCAACGAAACGAACGCTATTCGAATCTTCATGGTTCCTGTTTCGGGATTATACACCACAAAAGGGGTCTGTTTTGGATGGTTGGTGTTGAAATTCCAACACCGCAGGAAAACTCAGGCTAGGTGGCCGTGTTTTCTCTCTGAAAGACGGTCTTTCCTCGGACGATGGTCATAACCGGTGCACCGTGCAACTCCCAGCCCTCGAATGGGCAGTTTCGACTCTTGGACTTGAACTGATTGACATCAACCACCGTTTCGAGGTCGGGATCGATGACGGTGATATCGGCAATAGCGCCTTCTTCCAGGGTACCTCGGCCCAGCTTCAAGATGCGATTGGGATTGATACTAAAAAGCTCCACCAGGCGGGAAATGGAAACCACCTTGCGCCGAACCAGGAATTCCATGGACAGCGATACCGCCGTCTCCATCCCGATCACTCCGTTGGCGGCTTCCTGAAAGGGCGTCTCCTTTTCCAAACTGGTGTGAGGCGCGTGATCGGTGGCGATACAATCAATAGTGCCGTCGGAGAGTCCCTTGAGAATGCCCTTCACATCGGATTTTTCCCGCAGCGGAGGA
>JAYZBY010000134.1:0-6001 GCA_036338555.1 Acidobacteriota bacterium
GTCTCTCTCTCTTCAAAAACTTGCAAAGAGGCTCCACCGCCTCTTCCCCCATCTGAACGATCCAGGACAGGACCTCCTTTTTTTCCTCCTCATCCTGGCCCGAGGGAGACACATCGATGGTAAAACGGTCCAGCAGAGCCAAAATGGAATCAGGCGTACCCATTTCGCGCAGCCGAAGGGCTGCATTCATTCTGGTAGCCGAATCGCCGTGGGGTTCCTTGACTTTCTTCCGAGATCGCTCGATCTGCTTTTCCGGTGAACTGCGAAACAGCGAAAGTAAGTTCATGATGCAACAGGATTCAGAAAAGAGAGTGGTCAGCTGGTCAGCCGGTTAGCCGATCACAGCTACTGGATCCCTGTCGGAGTTCATTTTCTGGAAAATATTGAGAATTGCCAGGAGCTTCTTTTCGGTTGGAGGTGAGGCTGACTCCGCAGCTTGCTTTTTAGGCATTTCCCCTCAGTAAACTCCTAGTTTGGGCAAGTTCCGGGATTGATTGGATGTTCCTCTTACCCTGCTGGGCCCATCGAGTGTAGAAGGATGGCCCCATCTGTGTCAACGATAGTTTACAGATTGGGAGGTAGTTGGGTGGTGGTGGAGTGATTTCGTGAAGTCGTACTATTGTGCTTTCGGCGGCGGCGTACTCCGGGATCGGCGCACTGAGGCGCCTCCCACATTCCGGAAGGCCGCTACATCTTGGAAAAAAATCCGAAATCCGAAGTCCCAAATTCGAAACAGATTCCAATTAGGGTTTCGGATTTAGGAATTCGAATTTCTTTCAGCGTGTCTTGGTGGTGCGGGTTAAGAACTGCGTAGTAGCGTGGGTAGGCGCACCATCAACTGGAGGGTACGGGAAAGGAGTTCCGCCAACTGAAACGGGAGCCGTGGAAGCGCATTGAAGGGCCCTCCGACACGCACGGTGGCCTGAATCGGATTGGGCCAGCGCAGATACAGGCCCATCAAATCAGAGAGTTTTCGAGGATTTTGAATGGTTGAGCGCTGCAGTTGGGCATCTTCCAGCCCCCACTGGGTTAGAAGCGAAGGCACCAGCCACCGAGGAAGGCGTGTGGCTCTTCGGGCCAACAGTGGAGTTGCCTCCAGAGAGGCACCCAGAAGCTGGTGTGCTAATCCGCAGGCACAGGCCAGCCACTCCGCACTTCTAGGATTTCCTCGTAGGCAATAGTCCCAATCGAAGTCCTCGGGAAGGGATTCCATGATTGCTCCAATATCACACAGCCAAAGGGGCCGCCGGACGCCATGGTAGAGCATGTAGGCGCACAAAAGACGGAGGTGATCCTCCGGCCCCAACGTTCGCACCTCCACTTCCCCCAGGTTCACCACTCTGGAGTTGTCGTAGAGCTCCTCCCAACCAGGTTCGAGAAGACGAACCTTCTGGTGTATATCCACCGGGTAGAATGGGGTAGCCTGGCCCTTGAGAGCCTCCACCGCAGTCGCATAGTCCCGAGGGCGCACCCAGAGATCGATATCCTCATACCGGCGCAATCCTCGTTCCGGATACAGTCTTGCTGCTGCCCAACCCTTGGCCAAAAGCGCATCCACACCGGCTGATTGAAGGCGTGTGATGACCCGAATCACGAGCCGTTCGTTGACCGCTGCTTGAAAAATGTCCAGGAGATACTCTCGGTGCAGCTGGAGAGCCGGCTCTGTTTCGACGATCTCGGAGTCATGGAGCCGCCACCAGGCCAGGCTCCCAGTCCCGGTTTCCAGAAGCACCGGAATGACCTGAGTTAGAGATTCAGTCGAGCACTGCAGCACCGGTGGCCGCTTGCGCCATGCTCCTTCCAGAACCTGTGCCACCAATCTCCCGGTATCTTCACCCATAGAATTCTCTGAACCTACCTTGTTTGTCTTATTCCATGCTCATGATACCTCTTTCCCGCTGTTTCATCCCAACGCGGGAAGGAGACTCCCTCGTTTCAAGGGACAGCAACCGGATGATAAATGGGAGGGGGGGAACAGAAGCCCTTCTCATGATGCCGATTGAGACACCCGAGGGTCTGATCAAGACGGTTGGACGGCTGAACCGAAGTTCTACCGGTGGCCGGAGCGGTCCGGGGGTTTTTTACGCCCCCTGGCCGTTTTTGCCCATCAACATCATGGCGATGGCAATCAGAGCTAGATTGTCACAGGATACCGTGATCGAAACCCAAGGCGCGGGAAAAGGATTCGGCGGGGAACTCCATAAGACCACCGCCCATCAAGCCGGCAACGACCCCGATGACGAAAGCAAGAACGGCTAAACCAACTAACGCTTTGACCATACTTTCCTTAAGTAACCCCCTCCAGACGGATTGGATGTTGTTTATGAGACTTCCAGGAGATTCTAGCACTTGAAGGTGAAGTTTTTGGGAGGGGGGTGGGGGACTTGCTGACCCGCTGACCAGAGACGACTCAACACAGACCATGAAGACCGGATGCGGCACCCTGAGGCGCCGAACAGGCCGCTCATAGAGTGGCCACTACAACGACCTTGCCGTGAGCGCACGGCCCCCGTGCGCCCCTACTTTAGGCTGTCAGACATCGCTCAGGAGGAACGACAGGAGACTGGCTCAGGGCACTCCGGAGGCCGTTCACCTTCCCAACCCAGCCAAAAATCGCTTAGGCCGGATTATTGATAGGTTCTCGTCACGAAGCGACGACGCCTTCATCTGAGGAACGAAGAAGGGGTCGGCCTGACAAGAGGCGCGCGACGGGAGGGCACCGCAGGCGTGCCAGTAGGTACGTTGAGGAGCCCGACCTAGCGAAACACAGTCAGGACGGATGATTTCTTCGCTTCGCTCAGACGAAGGCGGCGGCGCTGCAGTAGAGAATCTAGGAATGATACGGCCTAAAAGAACTAGAACATCTTGGAGAGCTCTTGCTCCAGGAGCTCCTGGCTGTAGTTGGTGCCGTGGGGCATGTTCCGGTTCTGCATCCACAGAGTCGGATCGGGCGGTTTTGCTCCCCAGGTTAGCTTCGGCTTGTAGAGCACAAAAATATCCCAGGCAGTATCTCCCCTCGGATAGCGCAACTGGCTGGTGTAGTTCTGGAGACCAAAACCCCAGAGATCCCAGAAGTGCTCCACCCGGGGATCATCCAGAAATGCCGTCGCTTCCATGGCTGTCGACTGGGTGTCTCGCTGCAGAATAGGCGACCAGAGTATCAGGACCTTTAGCTTAGCGTTGCGGTTCTCTCTTAGTATCTGCCTTATTTCGAGGGCCCCCCGAATACAATTGGGTCAGGTGGGAGAAAATACCGTTACCAGACGGGGGCGATCCGCCGCTGCATTAAAAGCGCTGGTGAACTCTCTTCCATCAAAAGAAAGCGGCTGGACAGGTTGCTGCTCTCCAGGCTCCATCCAGTCATCCTGGTAGGCAACGGAAACAGGTGAGTCATTCTGTGAATACCCCGTAAGAAAGGAACCTAGGAACAACAAGGAAACCAATACAGCGATCTTCATGACACCCTCAAAAATATCGAATCATATCCCAGTGTGCAAGCTACGGTTCCACTGAAAATTCCAGTTTTCACCGTTTGGTGAGCTTGTGCAAAAAGCCCTTCCAACCGGATTGGGAGCCTGCACTTGCCACAGACGGCTTGTCCCCTACCTGTCTCAAGGCCAGGCCAACTGCGATGGTGAGTTCACTTTTTTCCTCTCCCACACCGGCGGGGAGCTTCGCCCCGTTGCCTTGAATCGCCTGAAACGGATCCAAAAATTCGACCGGGACCTGAAAGGTCTCCTGTAAGTATTCCCGTAATCCCTCGGTACGACTGGCACCTCCACAGATGAAGATGCTCTGCATTTCCTCGAACTCCGAAGTGGTCCTGAAATAGTCGAACGTCTTTTGCACCTCAAGAGCAAGAATTTCCGAGACGGACTGCAAAACCGAGCTTACCGTTAGCTTGAGTTCCTCCGGGGCTTCACCCTTTTTGTACTGCTCGGCTTCCTCATAGGAAACACCCAGATCCCTTTGCACATACTCGGTGTAGTAGGCTCCGCCCATGCCAATGTCACGGGTGAAAATGAAATCGTCACCAGCGGCGATATTCACGTTTATGATGGAGGCGCCGATGTTCAGAAGTGCCACTACAGTGTCCGGTTCCGGCGAATAGTTCATCTCATAGGCGTTGTGCAACGCAAATGCATCAATGTCCATGATCATGGGCTGCTTCCCGGATATGGCAATCACATCGCTTTGACTATCGATGGTCTCTCGCTTGGCGGCCACCAGGATGACATTGGTCCCGGTACCATCCTCGGTCGGACCCAACAGGTGGTAGTCCAGATAGACGTCGGCGATGTCAAAAGGGATATATTGCTCTGCTTCCCACTGAATGGAGTCACCCACCTCTCCGGGATCGCTAACCGGTAATACGATCTTCTTGACAATGACTGCGTGGCCGGAAACGGAACTGGCGACCTGAGTATCCTTGAGATCCTGTGATTCGAAGATCCGGTTGATTGAGTTGACGACACCTTCCGGTTTGGCAATCACCCCTTCTACAATGGTCCCGCTGGGCAGCTGCTCGATACCCGCCGCTGCGACCTGATAGCCAACGCGGGTCTGTTGCAGAGCCACCATCTTGATAGAGGAGGACCCCACATCCAATCCGACCAACCGACTTGCCTTGGATCCAAATAAAGCCATGAGTCTTACCTCCTGAGGATGATCATTCCTGGTTGGTCAAGAATCTTCAAACCAATGATATTAAAGTCTTCTCCTCCGGAACAACTTTCGCTTCTGGAATGAAAGTATCACACCCTTATGCCAAAAGCGTTTCTTCCTCTTTGTTTTTCTGGGCTAATTGCTCTTGGCCAACGGCACGAATCTGGTCCAAAGGCACCACTCGGCGCAGTTCTTCGAGAGTCGTCACACCCTGCTCCACTTTCCTGAGTCCATCCACAACCAAGGGCATCAATCCCGAGCGCATCGCTTTCTCACGCATATCCCGAGACTCCCCACTGATGGCCAGCATCATTTCAGGGCTCAGTTCCCAATACTCGTAGAGACCGAGTCGGCCCTTGTAACCCAGGTAGTCGCAAGCCGCACAGCCGGCACCACTCATGAACTTCACCCCTTCGGGTGGGCCCCCGGGATAGAAAAGAGAAACCAGCGCCGGATCCGGCTGGTAAGGCTGCCGGCATTTAGCGCAAGTGCGCCGTCCCAAACGCTGGGATATCATTGCCAAAAGAGCCTCGGCAACGATGGCACCGTCAACACCCAGGTTACGCAGCCGCTGGATCGCTCCCACGCTGTCGTTGGCGTGCAAAGTGCTGAACACCAGATGGCCCGTCATGGCCGCCCTGAGACAGGCCTCGGCAGTTTTCTCATCTCGAATCTCACCGATTAAAATGATATCGGGATCTTTGCGCAAAACCCGGCGGGCGTATTCGTCAAAGGTATTCCCGATGGCTTCATTGACCTTGTACTGACAGATCCCATCCAGGTAATACTCCACCGGATCCTCAGGTGAACCCAAGTTTGAGAAACTCGAAGTGTCCTTGACAGATCAATCTATTGTCGACGGGACCTTCAAAGTTGACAAACTGGAGGAGTTGCTGGATTCCCCTGACCAGGACGAGAGTGGAGCCTACAACACGTTGATCTCCTACAAGGTCAAGGCTGAGGGCAAAGGCAAAGGCAAGGGCAAAGGCAAGAGCAAAGGCAAGCGCGACAAGAGTGGTAAGAGCCCTAAGTTTGAAAAGGTCAAGAACGTGACGGTATCGAACGCTTTAGACTCACTCATGGAGGACTTGCTCGTGGTGGATGTGAAAAAACCCACCCGGCTGTTTGTTCCCACCACCGTGCCCGGTGGTGTCGATCCTTTCTTGTGTTACGACGTGAAGGTCAGCAAGGACACCGAGAAGTTCCCGAAGGGATTGCAGGCGTTTGCGGTGGATCAGAGGGATTTGGTGAACACTGAGCCTAAGTTGTTTGATATTAAAAAGCCCAAACGACTCTGTAATCCGGTGGCCCTAGGGACTGGTGTCGCCAATCCCTT
>JAYZBY010000135.1:0-10490 GCA_036338555.1 Acidobacteriota bacterium
CATAGAAAACGGCCGCCGGTTGCCCCTTCTTCAGTGTCAGGCAATCCTGCTGCAGGGTCTCGTCCCCCAGAATCTGGTCAAGGGCCGTACTATCCCAGGATCCAGTCAAAATTTTAGCCGTGGCCGCACAATTCAGATCAACCACCACGCCTTCCACACTGGCCATCGATCTCTGGTCAATCGGCAGGTTTTGATCGGGTTCGGGCAAGGGTGCCGCCTGGACCTGATCCATCGGTGCTTCCGCATCCGGCCAGAGTAAAAAACCACCGAAAGCCACGGCAGCCATTGCCAGTAAGAACAGTCCTAATTTACCCATTTCTGTTTAATATCCAATTTCTACCATATTAAGACGGACGGTAGCTCTCCGTCAATGGGAATAGATGGCCGGGGGGAGTTTGAAATGCTGATCAGCTATCTTTCCAACTCACCCGGATGCACCGGTTGCATGGGGGAGTAATGCTGGTGAACTATCTTCCATTGGCCATCCTGCTTGACCCAGATGCGGGTGGCCCGGTTTCGGTGCCGGGTGACCGTACCACTCGGCGAGGTTGACGATCCCGTGGTATACGAGCTTTCAACGGCAAACATGCTGCCGAAGACCCTCACCTCGGAATGCTTGGGCCAATTGTAGTTGCGCTTGAGTCCGCCATCTACAGTGGCTTGAAAGCCTTGCTTGCGTGCTTCAAGAGAATTGTGCCTGGAGAGCATTCCACCGCCGGCTGAAAAGATGCTGGATTCGTCCGCGTTGAGTTTGGCGTAGAGGTCGGCATCCCCGGCGTTGAGTGCGACATAATATTCCAATGCCGCCGCTTTCACATCCTCCACATCATCGGCCAGAGCGGCCGGTATCAGGAACAGGCCTGCCAGCAGTAGTGTCGTGATGTTTGCTTTCATCGTTATCCCTCCCTTTGAAAATAGATGCACTCCGAACAAGTCCTCTGGACCCTTTATTTTGGTTAGTAGAAAATATCCCGCAAATCGGGCTGATTCCCATCAAGGATAACCCTCGAGAGAGGGAAAGACAATCCCATCCCGTGCTAAGGGCTTCGCCATGGATCTTGATAAAGGATGACAAAAAAAAGTCCAGGCGAGGTCCGGCGGTGGCACGGAGATGGTGTTGTGGTATAAAATCATCTTTCCAAAAGGAGATCCCATGAAACTGAGTCTGTCTTCACCGGCGATGGTTGCAGTCATTCTAGTCGCGCTAGTTGCGATCCAGTCGGCCCAGGCATGGAGTCCGCAGCAGGAGCAGGAAGCTACCATCAAGGTGACCGAAAAGGGCTATGAGCCAGCCCAGTTAAAGCTTCAGCTGGGGGTTCCGGCCAGACTGACGTTTGTGCGCGAAACCGAAAACACCTGTGGGACTGAAGTCATTTTTCCAGACTACGACATCGAGCGGGTACTACCGCTCAACGAGCGAGTGGCGGTTGAGTTCACTCCGCAGGAGTCGGGCGAATTTGTGTTCACTTGCGGCATGAATATGCTGAGGGGCAAACTGGTCATTTCCGAGAACTAATACTTGCATATTCGAGCACCATCAACGCCTACGTCGAGTTCACACCCCTGGTCGTCCACAGACTGTCAAACGAGGTTTCGATGAAGTATTACCCGGCTGCCGGGTCGCTCCTGATAGGACTGCTGGCGTTGGTTTTGATGAACGCCGGCTGCGTGTCCACGACTCTAACGTTGTCCTCCAATCACCCGGCCCGAGCGGGTGCCCCAAGCGGGAGGGTAGAGAGCGAAACTGCGGCCATCTTGCGCCCGGACACACCTTCGAATCCATCCGGCACACTCGCTGCCACCTCGAATAGGGGAGACCGCCAACCCGCGCTGCCGTCAGAGTCCAGTGCCGATGCAGCTGAGCCGGAGGGGACGCGTGATGCGCCGTATGTCGGACAGGGCGTGATTGAGAGAATCGGAGAAGCCCAGCTGGAAATTCAGCATGAAGCGATTCCCGGCTTCATGGGCGCGATGAGGATGGCCTTTCAGGTCGACGAGGAGGCGATGGACGATTCTTTCGAAGTCGGTGATGAGATCATCTTCAAAATCGAAGCTCACCCGGAGCACGGATATCAGATCTTCAGTGTCGATGAGGTAGCTGCGGAATCAGACGGCGCTTCAGCCAGTGAAACAGGGCGCCAGGACCACTCTCCCGACGCCACTGGATCCCAGCCCTAAGGTCTGGAAATGCCAATCATGAAACTCCTTACCCTCGGTTGCATGCTGCTTGTTTTGGTCAGCCTCTCGGCCTGCGCGGCACGCGATGCCGGCTTCGAGTCGGTGCGGGACCTGATTGACCAGAGGGCCGGGCTTGACGCGCGATGGCCTTACCTGGATGGCCCGCCCGATGGGCGAGTAGCGGAAATGCTCAGCCGGCCGGTGGGTCCTGAAGAGGCTGTTCGAATCGCCCTTTTGAACAACAACGACCTGCAGGCGTCCATCGAAGAGCTGGGGATTGCACGGGCCCTGCTTTTGGACGCCAGCTTGCCGCCCAATATCGAACTCGACTTCGAACGTTCTGACGTCCCGGGTGAAAGGGCTGATTTCTCCTTTGCGGCAACCACCGACCTGTCCCGTCTGCTGTTCCTGCCGATGTACCGGGGAGTGGCTTCCGCCGAACTGGATGCAGTCCGCTTTCAGACGGTCGGCATGATTCTGGGTTTTGCCCACTCCGTCCGCACTGCCTATTACGACTATCAGGCGGCCGAACAGATGTTGGAACTGGACCAGACTGTGCTTGAAGCCGCCGCGGCCGTCTACGATGTAGCACAGCGTCTCAATGACGCCGGCAACATCCCGGCACTGGAGCTGGCCAACGAGCGAGCCTTCTACGAGGAATCCCGAGGCCAGGCTGCCATCGCTGAGGCCGTCGCCTTCAGCCGCCGGGAGGGGCTCAATGCGTTGATGGGCCTGTCGGGGATGGAGACCAACTGGCAGCTGGCAGGGCGGCTGGCGGACCCCCAGGAGGGGGCGCCCGATCTGGTGGACCTAGAGGCGCGAGCGATTGAACAAAGCCTGGACCTGGTTGAGCTGGAGCATCGGTATACCGCGGCAGCCCGGCGTGCCAATCTGGCACGGGCAGAGGGGCTCCTGCCCTCATTGCGTGCCGGAGTCGAATTGAGCCGCGAGGAGGGTTCCCGTGAATTCGGCCCCGTGATTTCGCTCGACCTCCCCCTGTTCAATCAGGGGCAGGGGCAGGTGGCGCTGGCACGGGCCGAAATGCGGCAACTGGAACTGCAGTACAGGGCGCGCGCCGTCCGGATTCGCAGCGCCGTCCGGACCGCATGGAACGAATTGCTGGTCGATGCCCGGCGAGTCGAACATTATCGAGATGTCCTGCTGCCCTTGAGGGAACAGATCATAGACGAGACCCAGCTGCAGTACAACGCGATGGAGCTGGGCGTGTTTCAACTGATCGCGGCTCGGCGGGATCAGGTCCGGACAGCCCAGGAATACGTGATGGCTCTGCGGGAGTACTGGCACGCGCGTGCCACCATGGACCAGATCCTGGCAGGCCGTCTGGTGTCTGCCGAGGGAGATCTTGGCATGGAGATGCCGTGAATTACGGGAAAGGAGACTTCCGATGATTTCCAGAAGAAAATTCGTGATGGGGTCCGGAATCGCCGGCGGAGGGCTTCTGGCGGGACGCCCGGCTGTTGCCCGACAAAATGCGGAAAGCGCCGCGGAAGTCGGAACTGCCGCACCAGCCCAGCAGACCGGCTCCGCTTCGGTCGTGACCCCGAACGGCGTGTCGCTTCCTTTTCGGGTGGTAGAGGGCGTGAAGGTCTTCCACCTCATCGCCGAGCCGGTAGAGCACGAGTTTGCTCCAGGCTTGAAAGGTCCCTGCTGGGGCTACAACGGCAGGACCTCGGGACCGACCATTGAAGCCGTCCAGGGGGATCGGGTGCGCATCTATGTCACCAACCGCCTGCCCGAGCCCACCACCATCCACTGGCATGGCATCATCCTGCCCAACGGCATGGACGGCGTGGGTGGTCTGAACCAGCCCTATATCCGTCCCGGAGAAACCTTCAGGTACGAGTTCACGTTCCTCCATCCGGGGACCTACATGTACCACCCACATGTCGACGAGATGACCCAGATGGGGATGGGACTCATGGGCATGATTGTCGTCCATCAACACGACCCTCAATACCGGGTCGATCGCGACTTCGCCATCATGCTCAGCGAGTGGTACATCCCGATTGGCGCCCGGCGTCCCGACCCGCGCGAGATGTCGGATTTCAATGTTCTGACGATGAACAGCAAAGCTTTCCCGGGAACCGAGCCGCTGGTCGTCCGCACCGGTCAACGGGTCCGCATCCGATTCGGGAATCTGAGCGCGATGGATAACCATCCGATCCACCTGCACGGCTATTTTTTCAAGATCACGGCAACCGACGGAGGTCCCATTGCGGAAACGGCACAGTGGCCGGAAACGACCGTCCTGGTGCCGGTGGGCGCGACGCGAGACATCGAGTTCGTCGCCGATGCACCCGGGGACTGGGCGATGCACTGCCATTTCACACACCACATCATGAACCAGATGGGGCACGAAGGACCCAATGTGATTGGCCTCGATTCGGCCGGACTGGACAACCGGATTCGCCCGCTGCTGCCGGGATATATGACGATGGGCCAGAGCGGCATGGCGGGCATGGGCCACATGGGAATGTCGATGCCCGACAACAGCATCCCGATGAAGGGAGCACCCGGCAAGCATGACTACCTGGACATGGGAGGGATGTTCACCGTGCTGAAGGTTCGCGACGACATTACCGGCTACCAGGACCCGGGCTGGTACCAGAACCCTCCAGGAACTCTTACCAGGCAGGCCTCGAGTGAGGAATTGGAGGCGGACGGAATCAGTTTATAAAAACAGTTCGAAATTCCGGATTAATCCGATTTCGGTTCAACCCGGGAACAAGTTCGCTTTTTTGACTCCCCCGAATTGCCTCGGTAGGATCCCTTGGTCTGGGTTTGGGTACCAGTCGAACAAGGATCTCCTCAGACCTGAGAAAATGCACGGGAACCGATGCCGAAATCAGTAGTTGATATCCGAAAACGAAACAGCCTCCTGGATCTGTGTGCTGAAGCCCGGTCGATGCGGGACCAGAGCAAGGGCCGCATCGTCAGTTTTTCGCCCAAGGTTTTTATCCCCCTCACCCGATTGTGCCGGGATTTTTGCAGCTATTGCGTTTTCCGGCAGACTCCACAGCAGGCGGAAAGTCTCTATATGAGCCCTGAAGAGGTTCTGGAAGTGGCTCGTGCGGGCCAGGAAGCGGGCTGCCGGGAGGCCCTATTCGTGCTGGGGGAAAGACCCGAGCAGCGTTATCCCGAGGCCCGGAAATGGCTCGAAGATCACGGCTTCACCAGCACCATCCATTATTTGCGAGCGATGTGTGAGCTGGTGCTGGATGAGACTCGTCTTTTTCCTCATAGCAACCCCGGCACCATGACCGAGCGTGAGCTGCAGACACTCAGGCCGGTCAACGTGTCAATGGGTTTGATGCTGGAGAGCACCAGCGAAAGGCTCTATCAGCCGGGAGGTCCCCATGAGCATGCGCCCAGTAAGCACCCCCGAGCCAGACTGCGGACGCTCGAGCTTGCCGGAGAGCTGCAGATTCCTTTCACCACCGGTCTTCTGGTCGGAATCGGCGAGACCGCCCAGGATCGCATCGACGCGCTTGAAGCTATACAAGATTTGCAGCAGCGTTTCGGTCACATCCAGGAAGTGATCATCCAGAACTTCTGTGCCAAGCCCGACACTCCTATGGAGAAATCCGCCGAGGCCTCCCGGGATGAAATGCTGGAGACGGTTGCTCTGGCCCGTATTTTTCTGGGTCCGGAGATGAACGTCCAGGTACCACCCAATCTCACCTCTCCCTATTGGATCTACCTGGAGGCCGGAATCAACGATTGGGGCGGGATCTCGCCGGTGACCATGGATTATGTCAATCCGGAAGCCTGCTGGCCCCAGATTGTGAAGATGCAGCAGCAGATGAAGGATCGCGGATACCAGCTGCGGGCGCGCTATTCCGTCTATCCGGAGTATTTTATGGAGAGATCGGACTTTATTGAACCGGAGCTGGTCAAACGGCTTCGACAAGAGGCCGATCCCGAGGGTTTTTTTGACGGACACGACTGGAGCGGCTCTCCCCTCTCCGGCGCAACAACTTCAGATTCCCACGGGGAAATTCGGCTATGAAGGAATCGCTCGAAGGCCATTTGAAAACCGCAACGGTCCAGACTGCCCGGATCCTGGGCCGCTCGCTTGAAGGGCGCGATTTGTCGGAAGATGAAATCGTGATTCTTTTCTCATCCACCGGAGGGGATTTACGGGCGCTCCTGGCGACGGCCGATCATCTCCGTCACGAAACGGTGGGAGACGGGGTCACGTACGTGGTCAATCGCAACATCAATTTCACCAACGTCTGTGTGAAGCGCTGTAGCTTCTGTGCCTTCAGTCGTACCTACCGCAGTGATGAAGGATATTACCTCCCTCAGGAGGAAATCATCAGAAGGGCTCGTGAGGCCTATGAATATGGTGCCACCGAGGTTTGCATCCAGGCGGGACTTCCGCCGGGCATGGAGGGGGATCTTTACATCCGTCTGTGCCGGGCGGTGAAGGAGGCCCTCCCGGAGGTTCACATCCACGCCTTCTCCCCGGAGGAGATTCTCTATGGAACCGAGTGCTCGGGAATGAGCTTCCGGGAGTATCTTTTGGAACTCAAGGACGCGGGCATCGGAAGCCTGCCGGGCACCTCGGCCGAGATCCTGGAGCAGGAGGTGCGGGATCGCATCTCCCCGGGACGGATTACCGCGACCCAGTGGATCGAGGTGATTCAAACCGCTCACTCCCTGGGAATCCCGACCACCTCGACCATCATGTACGGTCATGTGGAAGCCGTGGACCATTGTGCGCGGCATCTGCTGCTGTTGAGGGATTTGCAGCGTCAAAGTGGAGGCTTCACCGAGTTCGTTCCACTCAGCTTTGTTCATAGCGAAGCTCCCATGTATACCGACGGGATGGTCAAGGAGGTGAGACGGGGAGCCAGCCGAAACGAGGTTCTCAAGATGCATGCCGTCTCGCGACTGGTTCTCAACCGGGACATCCCCAACATCCAGGTTTCCTGGGTCAAGGAAGGCTTGAAATTGTCGGAGGCCTGCCTGGCCGCGGGTGCCAACGACATGGGCGGGACGCTCATTAACGAGAGCATCTCCACATCGGCCGGGGCCGCTCATGGACAGCTGGTGCGCCCCAGTCACCTGCGCCAGGTGATCCGTGGCGCGGGCAGGATTCCGGTGGAGCGTTCCACTCTCTACCAAACCCTGCATCGTTTTGACAGCGAAAACGTCAGCAAATTGGATCGTCTCGATCGACTGTCCGATGAAGAGGCCCAACGCTTCGGATCCTATGAGAGGCTCACTCAAATGGAACATTTCAGGTTCAAGGCACCCCCCAAGAATTCGAACAAGGTTGCTGCCTCCCGCAAGAGTTAGCCCGCCGACAGATTCAACACCATGGCCAACCTACTGACGGCTGCTCGCCTGTTCCTGATCTTCCCCTTTGTCTTCCTGATGACCCGGGCAGATGGGTCTTCTGCCGCCATCGCGGGGATTATCTTCGTTCTGGCCATCTTCTCGGATGTTGTCGATGGCCCCGTCGCTCGACGTCAGGGAACTTTGACCGAAAGAGGACGCGCCGCGGACCACACCGCCGATTTTCTCTTTGTCACCTGCGGTTTGATAGCGGGAGCCGCAAGAGGCGTCTTTCCCTGGATCCTGCCCATCCTGATTGTCGCTGCCTTCGCTCAGTATGTGGTGGATTCCTACCGGCTGCACCGCCAGCGCCGGCTCCGCATGAGTCAGCTGGGCCGCTGGAACGGAGTCCTCTACTTTGTTCCACTGGGAGGGGACATTCTGATTCGCCTGGGCCTCAGCTTTCTGGAACCCCTGCTGCTGCCGGTGTGCTGGGCCCTGGTGCTCAGCACTCTGCTTTCCATCGGCGACCGCCTGGCTGCGCTTTATCGTAAAGACAGGGAGCAACTGCCGTTGTAGGGCCCGCTACACGACCTTGCCATGGGCGCACAGCCGTGCGTCCCTACTTCAGGCTGTTAGATATCGCTCCGAAGGAGCGATAGGTTAGGGGTCAGGGGTCAGCCTGGCAGCCTTCTTCCCGTGCCTTTGTGGTTACCTCCCGAACAACTCCCGGTTGGCCCGCCGCAAAAAAAGCAGTCCGATCGAGGCATTGAAGAAGATAAAGAAATTGTGCTGGACGAATCCGAAGGCGCTCATTTCTCCGGGGTTGTCAGGGAAGAGCGTGACCCACAGAACGATGGCCACCGAGCGCATGGGACCCGGCATGACGGCGCCGAATAAAATGACTGGTAAATAGCCCAGCATCTCGCCGAAACTCACCTCCACCCCGAACAGTCCCAGGGCCAGGGTGTAGATTATCACGGCCGAGAGCATCACCGGCGAGCGCATCGCGATGATAGCCAGATAGTGGCGGAGCCTGGCCTTGCGAAAGGCTCGAAAGATCGATTTTTCTCGCAGCTTCATCTCCTTGAGAATCCGGCCGCTGAAATAGAGATAGAAGAAGATAAAGAAGATCACGGCACCCAGGGCGATCCAGGGAATGAAGTGAAGAATTGCAGGGAACCGTTGCCATTCGAGCAGGATGCCGACGGTGGCCCAAGTGGTGAGGTAGTAAAATTCACAGAACATGACAAACAGCATGCTGGAGGCCACTTCCCATCCCGGAATGCCGTCCCGGCGGTTCAGGTACAGGGCAATGGCGCCCTTGCCCACCTGCTCATTCAAAAGGGAGAGGATGAAGGCACTGGCACGGACGGGGAGGATGCCCATGTAGCTGATTCTCACGTTGAACCAGTTGATGACCTTCCAGATAATGAAGGTGTCCAGAACAAAGAAAAACAGCGTGTAGGGAACCATCATGCCCAGCCATTTCCACCAGCTGACCCTTTCGAAGATCTGCAGGAGGTAAGGAAGTAAAGCGCTTTCCTGAGCCGCAGCTGCACGGTTTAGAATCGAGAAAAGGTAGGCGAAGCAGGCCAGGGTGATCAGCCAGGGAAGGAGCCTTTGCCAGAGAGGAGCTCGACGGCGGGACTCGCTGGAAGGGAGGCTCTCAGAAGGTGGGGTTTCATTCATGTTCTTTTCACTTCCTCAAGGCTGTTTTGGATCATCTCATCCAGCCCCGTCAATTGCATTCCCATCTCGGCGGCGGCCGGTGCTGGATCCAGCCGGGTGTTGGCGGTGATCACCTCCAGGGCGTGGGTGGAGAACCCCGGTGCGGCGAATCTTTGACGAACCGCCAACACCAGCCTCACCAGTGCTTTGGGGATTGATGAAATCTTGACCTCGCGGTCTGCCAGGAGAGCGGCACGGGAGATGATCTCCCGATGGGGAAGTGTCACCGGTCCCACCAACTCCAGCGTACGATTGCAGGCGGTGTCGGAACCACAAGCCCGTTTCGCAGCCGCCGCCACGTCCCGGACATCCAGGGGTTGATCCAGGTGTCGCCCTCCTCCAATCAGACGGACTGTGGGACGGCTCAGATGGCGGCGCAGCGCCGCGGCTCCTTCCGTGCCACGGCCCAGAAGAAGGGGTACCCTCAAGATGGTGTAGGCCAGACCCGAGGCCCGGACCAGAGCTTCTGCCTGTCCCTTGCTGCGGAAGTAGCGATTGGCGGAGGACTCGTCGGACCCGATCGCGCTGATCAGGACCAGCTTTTTAACCGCGCTCTGACGGGCGGCCTCAACCACGGCGTCTGTGGTCTCGACATTGGCCTGCTGATAGCTGGAACCCGGACGCTCGATCAAAAGGCCCGCCAGGTGAATGACGGAATGGGCGTCTGTGAATGCGGAGCGGAGGCTCTCCGGGTCATCGTAAGAGATGTAGGCGACCCGGCAGTCATCGGAAAGCGGAGGAAGTTGCCCGGCGGCCCGCTCTGAGCGCACGGCCGCCGTGAAGGAAATCGGGTCCGATTCCTCCTCTGACCTGCTGAGAATGGCCTGGCCGATGGCGCTGTTGGCGCCGGTGATGGTGATGTTCATGTCCTGACCCCGACTCAAAGGTGGTCCAAGCCCTGATCCTAACCTTTTTTTCCTGAAAGTAAATCCCGACCTTTCTTCGGTTGTAATGTCGCTTCTGCAGGGTAAGGCGGGTGAATGGAACGGTTCGTCCCGTTTTCCGTTTATAGATGAGAATAGGGGTGTGAAATTGGGTCATAAGTGGGTCAATTCCACAGTTTGTGCTCTGATCGTGGTATTGTGAGGCGTGGCGAAAGTGTTTTTATCCAAGCTCAGTAAGATCCTTACGGTCTGTTCAATCATAATTCTGATTGCCTGTTCCGAATACCTGCTTCTAGCACAGCGCCCTACCGGTAAAATGGCTCGGGCGCGGCAAGTCGAAGAGGCCCCTAGCATAGACGGAAACCTCAATGAAGCAGTCTGGGCCAGAGCCCC
>JAYZBY010000136.1:0-36288 GCA_036338555.1 Acidobacteriota bacterium
GTTGTATTGATCAGTGGAGCTTCCCCCGTGACGATGACCTCTTCTGAAATCTCACCCACGGCAAGGGTCAGGTCAACTAGTGCCTCCTGGCCGAGTCCAACCGTCAGTCCACGGCGGACAGCTGTCTGAAAGCCCTGAAGCTCTGCGCGGACTTCATAGGTTCCAAGGTCGAGTGCCAAGGCGTTGTACTCGCCTGCGTCGCCAGTAACCAGACCACGGCTCTGCCCGGTGTCAACGTTGGTAACTGTTATTTCGGCTCCGGGCAAGACAGCTCCTGTGGAGTCCTGTACGGTACCGGCAATGCTTCCGGTTCGACTTTGACCATAAACCGAGGGTGTTGCCCAAATCAGAGCAACCAACACCAGACCTAAAATCAAATTTGTTTTTCGCATGGATTCTCTCTCCTCAATAGTAGATTAATTTCCGCTTTTCACTCAGTACCCTTTCCCAAAGACCTGTGGGCCGAGTCTTTAAGCGTAACATCTATATACATGACATACGAACGTACAGTAAAGCAAAAATGATGCCAGGAGTCAATCTTGGGGTGGTGTCATCACTGACTCCAATAGGGTGTGGTTTCAGCTGGAATGGATTCAAGAATTTGGATTGTTGATCCAGGAATTTGAATCGGAAGGGGCTGCCCTCCACGACCAAGGATAGCAAGATATTTACCACCAAGGCACAAAGACACAAAGAAGACTAGCTCAGTCGTTCCTTCGGAGCGATGTCTAACAGGCTCCAGTAGGGGCGCACGGCGGCCGTGCGCCCACGGCAAGGCCGTACCAATGGCCTTCCAGAAGGCGGGGAGTATTCCAGGGTGCCGCGATTCCGGAGGCCGCTCATAGAGCGGCCGCTACAATACCGTGCCGACTGATCGGGGGGCACGACGGTACGCCCTCTTGATGGCCATGGCCGGGTAAACGTTTCCGGGGGTGTTGAGGGTGACCGTTCGGTCGTCCATGCTGACGACTTTTCCGTTTTTCAGAATCATGTCGGCATAGCTCTGCTGGGCCACCAGAACGGGCAGTTGCTGAGAAAGAACATAAATCTGGATCAAACCCACCACCAGCAAGGGCGTCACTAATCTTTTTCTCATAAATCCTCCCGCAAAGGGATTTTCAAATGATGTCACCTCGAAATCACTAAAATAAACACCTTCGGCCAAGCTAGAATGAATGTGATGTGAGTAGAACGATTCGAGAATATGTGCTGCTGATCATCCTGGCAATGCAGGGCACCGGTGTTTTTGCCGCGCAGTTACCTGCATCGGAGGCTGTTCCAAACCAGGTCCTTTTGAATAATCTGGTGGCTACGGCCGGCCAGGAGGTGACGCTCCATCTGCGCTTTGAAACCCAAACGGAGGTGAAAATCAACCGGCTCAAGCTGGAGATCGTTTTGCCGATGCCCCAGTTGAGTCTGGTCCGGGTTGAGCGTCCCTATCCGGTGGAAAAGGTGGAAGGGAAAATCTCGGTCCAGGAGATGGAATCAGGCCGGATTCAGCTGGAGATCGCGTTGCCCGAAAACAGCCTAGAAGCTCTTTCTGAAGAAGCGGTTGCCTTTCTGGTCATCCAGGTTGCCGGGAATGTCGAAGCTCTGCCGCTGACGATAGGAGTGGAGAACGTCGAGATGAGGGATCTCCAAGGTCGATTTTTGGAGGAAATTCAGGATTCCCAAGCACGAATCAACGTGGTCAGCGAGGCGCTGTATCCGTTGATCGCGTGCTTTTTTTACCTGCACTGAGTAGCGCGAGTCTTCGACCCGCGCGTTCCATGTAGGAATGTCTACGACCGCCTTGTAGCGGCCGCTACACAATCTAGCCAGCGTGCCGAGGGGTTTCTTTTCGTGGAACGTGGAACCTGGAACGCGCAGACTAAAAGTCTGCGCTCCGGTAGATCACCTTGCCGCCGACCAGGGTCATTAAATTTTTGATCTTCTTGATGTCCATTTCGGGGATGGTGAAGTAGTCTCGATCCAGGACGATCAGGTCGGCCAGTTTTCCCTTCTCCAACGATCCCAGATCGTTTTCCCGGAGCACCGACTCGGCGGCCCAGGTGGTCCAGCCGCGTAGGGCACTGATCCGATCCAGTTTCTCCTCCGGCACCCAGATTTCGCCGTCCCATTCTCGGGTGACATAAAAGGCGAACAGCGGCCAGAAGCCGTACCAGGGCCAGGCACCCAGTGCACTCTCCTTGGGCACCTCCGCCAGATGGGCATCGGTGGCTAGAGTGAATCTTGCGCCAGCCTCCAACATGCTTTTGGTGGGCGTGAACCACTTCATGTACTGGTCACCGTAAACATCGGTGAATTGAGCGATCCTGCGGGCCATGCCGGTGGCCTGCATGTTCATCCACAGTCCGTAGTGAGCCAGCTTGGGAATCTGATCGGGCCGGATCAGCAGGGGATGATCGAAGAAGTGCCGCTTCTCGCGGATCTGCTCGATCGTCCATCCGTCCTCGGCCATCAACTGGTCCATCATCTGAAACAGGATGTCGGTGGTGCCATCCTGGGTGGCGTGAACATCGGCCAGTCTCAACCCCGCCTTTAGGGCAGCCAGGTGTCCGTCATAACGGAAGGTCCCGGGCTTGTGTCCCGGACACTGCTCCACCTGCTCCAGCTGGGCTCGCAGTGCCGGATCCTCCGGTACTGCCTGGCTGCAGGGGCTGGTGTCCCAGCCTTCTTCTCCCACCCCGCTGTTCCAGAAGTAATCGCTTCCCTGGCCGCCAAAATCACCCAGAAGGGTATAGAACTCGGCCGGATCGGCGGCCAGCGAGTAGGCGCTGCGATGGATCCAGGCCCAGCGGATGGGCATCTCGTCTCTTTTGTCCAGCAGGTTGAGGGCCTTGATCACCTCCAGCGGCTCGATGTGGGTCTGTACGGTGGTGAGGCCGAAGGAGGCATTCTCCTCCAGTTCCTTCTTGAGCATGGCCGCCACTTCTTCGGTTCGGTTGCGCAGGATGATGTCGTAGACCAGAAAGTACCAGACTCGAAGGCCCACCGGTTTCAAGGTGTCGATGTCGCGGCCGATGGCGTCGCTGATGATCTGCCGGGCCTGGCTGTTGTAGATGCCGGAGGCCAGACTGCCGCTGACCACCACCGGGTTCCGGGGTGCGATTCGGTCAAGATCGGCCGTGTTCACCATCCGTTTCCCGATCACTGGTGACTGGTCGCCCGCCGAGATGGCTCCATCCTGCATGGGAAGATTGACGATGACCCAGTTGTCGGGCCCCAGCTCAGCTGCTCGTCTTCGGATGACCTCGCCAATTTTCTCGACTATGGCACTTCGGGGCAGGTCGTCCAGTTCGCTCTCGTGTAGCCCCAGAACCGGCGTCACCTTGAGCTGCATGTCGGGGGTGAAATCGGGATCGCTGCCGAAATGGTTGTACAGCCACAAATGAGGATGGGTGTGGCTGTCGATGATTCCTGGAAGGACCGTCCTTCCCTTCACATCGATGATCTCGGTTTGGGGTCCCGCCAGTTCCCGGATCTCCTGACTGCTTCCGAGCGCCAGGATCCTGCGGCCCCGAACGGCCAGCGCTTCAACCGTGGTCAACTGGTTGTCCATGACGGCGATCTTGCCGTTGATCACGATCACATCCGGATAGGCCTCCAATCTAACCAACAGGTCGGAGACGTCCTGCCCGGAAGCTGTCCCCGGTGTCAGAAAATAAATAATTCCAAGAATCAGCCCGGCTTGGAAGAGCAACAGTCGTTTTAACATGATTGAACCTTTCTGCTTGAGTTGTAGTGGCCGCTTCCATGGGCGGCTGTCTTGAGTCTATCGGTCGGGCCGCTCGATGAAGCGGCCGCTACACAACCGAGCTAACGACCCGTTCAGTTGGAACCCTAACACCCAACTAATTTGCCCCGGCGGCCAGGCCTGCCGAGTCGTGAACGATCTTGCCGCTGAGACCGGTCATGATGACTTTCATATCTGGAATTTCCTCCACCGGGACAGTGAAAAAATCCTTCTCCAAAACCGCGAAATCCGCGAACTTGCCCGGTTCCAGCGTGCCCACGGTTTTCTCGGCCAGCATATACTCAGAGGCCCAGGTGGTGGCCATCTTCAAGGCCGTGACCCGGTCAATGCCCTCTTCCGGGAGAAACTCATGCCACTGATCGGTCCCCTGCTTCTGAATGCGTCGCGTCATGAGGGTGTAAATGGGGGTCCAGAAGTCTGGACCGGTGGCTTCGAAGGTCACTCGGTGCCCATCGTTGATCCAGGTCTTGACCGGCATCGTGAACGATTCCACCTTTTCACCATAGGCTTCCAGAACATCGGGCACCCGGGCCAGATGACTGGGGGTGACGTTGATGATGATTCCATATTTTTTGATGCCGGCCATCACGTCGGGAACATTGCCCAGCAGGAAGGCGTGCTCCATGGTGGTGCGCAGACTTTTAATGTACTCGACCGAGAGGTTCCCCTCTGCCATCGCCTCTTCCAGCATCTCGATGTAAAGGCGGGCACCGTGACTGGAGGTACCGTGGGCCTGAACCGGGCGCCATCCGCTCAGGATGGCGGCCTTGTATGATTCCCACGGTTTGCTTCCCGGGGCGGGACACCGCTCACGTGACTTGATCTCGGCGGGGGCTAAGACGTCGTCACCCAGACACACCTCGTTGTAGATGGAATCCCAGATCTCGTTGCACATGCCGTTGAGCCAAAGCATCTCTCCGCCGTTGACGTGATCGGACCAGGGAGCGCCCGAGGCCTTGTAGAACTCGCGGGTGAAGCGAAGTCCGAAGTGGCGTCCCCGCTGCGATTCGATATAGTAAGCCAGCCGGTGAGGCATCTGGCTTTGGCGGTTCAGCTGGTTGTAGGCGGCCACGATCCGGGGGGCTACGATTCGGGTGGCCACGGTGGTGATGCCCAGTTTCTGCAGATCCATCCCAAACAAACGCAGCGTCTCGGACAACTTCTCGAGCGGCTCGTCTTTCCACCAGAACTCCCAGCTGAGGGCATCCATGCCGGGGACGCCCACATAACCGTCCAGCGCCGAGTTGGGTCCGTTTTCCAGGTCGACGCTCTCGTTGAAATCAGGGAAGAGCTCGATGAAGGCATCCATGGCGGTTTCGTTAAAGAGCGGGTGAGTCCCTCCCGTTTTCACGGCCACCGGGTTGTCAGGCGTAGCGCTGTCCCATTGCCTGCGGTTGAGGTTGCCCTTGTAGACCCAGGTGAAGGTGGTGCCGACGGCATTGTTCTCATTCTCCAGCAGGCTGACCGTGATCCATTGTCCCTTGGGGATGTTCTGCACCCGTATGGCGTTGACCAGGGAATCCCGTACCTTCCCGGCCGTTGCTTCGGCGGTGGTCTCGGCCGTGACGGTCAACTTGATGCTGGGGTCGACCAGTCCCTGGCCCGGGCCGTACTGGCGGGCCGCGTTGCCGTAAAGGTGAAAGTGGGTGGCCACCAGTCCGGGAATCACGGTTTTGTTACCCAGGTCGACGAAGCGGGTCTCGGGTCCCGACAGTCTTCTCATCTGGGCATTGCTTCCCAGGGCCATGATTCGCTTTCCCTTGATGGCCATGGCTTCAACGATATTCCCAGGGGTGTTGGGAAGGCTGCTTCGATCGTCCAGGGTGGCAATCTTTCCGCTGGTTAAAACCAGGTCGGCATAGCCTTGCCGAGCCACCAGCAGGGGCAGTTCCTGAGCCCATGCCATCGCCGAGTTGTACAGGATGATAAGAGTAAAGGTCAAAACGGTGCGCCTCATAGTTTCCTCCAAGATCAAGCTTTAGGAGCTCCAGTAAACGTTCAGAGAAGTTTTTCGGAAATGGGGTATTGGCATTCCATCATCAGAAGAGCAGAAGACTGCCGTTTTGATCTCATTTTTAGGGTAGAAAGTCAAGTAGAAATGGCTTTTTCCGACCTTGGGCTTGTGCTATGATTCGCCCGCTGTCAGCCCTTTTAGGGTGGATGGACAATCAGCCTATACCTGCTAGGTAATCTTAACCTTACTGGGGGGATCAATCATGAAAGTAACGAGAACGACGACGACCAGTATGACAGTCCTCCTATTTTTGTTGGGTCTGAGCGGTTGTGCCTCCAGTGTGCCCGAGGGACTGGCACCCGACATGGTCTTGCACAATGGCAAGATCGTCACCGTGGATGAGAGTTTTTCCATTGCTCAGGCCGTGGCCATTCAAGATGGGCGTCTGATTGCCGTCGGGTCCGACAGCGATGTCCTGGCCCTGGTCGGCGCAGGGACCGAGGTGATGGATCTGGAAGGGAAGACCGTTTTACCCGGCCTTCATGATTCCCATCTTCACCTGGCCTGGCCGGTGGGTGAGGCTCCCAATCCGGCCATCCCCGAACTGGCGGCGGCTCGATCGATTGGAGAGATTGTCGAGATCGTGGGTCGCGAGGCGGAGGCCGCCGCGCCGGGCGAACTGGTGTGGATTCCCTTCGGACCGGCCATCGTGGACATGATTGAAGAGAAACGCTGGCCCAACAAGTTCGATCTGGACCCGGTCTCCCCTGACAACCCGGTCGTGATCACCTTTGCGGCGGACGGCGTGTATGTCGCCAACAGCATGGCCTTGGAGAAGGCCAACATCAACCGCCGGACTCCCCAGCCGCACCTCAGCGGCTTGATGGGAGAGTTTGAAATCGATGGCCGGACCGGCCAGTTGACCGGAGTCATGAAAGGACGTTCCGCGGCCCACCTGCTGCGGGAGCCGCTGGAAGTCTGGTCGACCGACATCCTGGAGGAGAATATCGCCCGCGCCATTGAGGCTGACATCGTCCCCTACGGCATTACCAGCCTGGCCGACCCTGCCATGGCCAGCAACAATCAACCCATTCAACACGCCTTTCAGCGGGTGGCCCGGAGCAAGATCGGTGAGTGGGTTCGCCTTAATCTGATGATCCGGATTCCGGTGCGGGCCCTTTCGGCCGAGGAGTGCATTGACCTGATTCAAGGGCTTCTTTTTGAGCCGCCTCTCAAGAACGACTTCTTCCGGGTGGGAACTTTCAAGCTGAGTATGGATAAGGGATACCCCGGGGCCAAGCCCTATATCGTGCCCGAGGAGAAAGGGAAAAAGGTTCTCATCGAGGGACACAAGGCGGGATGGCAGCTCTACGTGCACATCACCACGCCGGAGACCTTTGACTATGTGAGTGAAGCTCTGGAGGAAGCCTACCGGCTCTACCCTCGAGAAGACGCCCGCCATATCTTCACCCATATCCACTACCCGACCCAGGCCAATGTCGACACCATGAAGCGGTTGGGGATCATTGCCGATTTACAGGTGACCCGCATCTACCATACGGCCGATGACGCCGAGGAGACGATCCATCAGGACCCCGATCGGCCTCACCTGGGCGACAAGCCCGTGGCTACCTACCGGGATGCCGGGATTTCGGTGATCCTGAGCAGCGACCAGGCGCCGGTGGGTCCCCTCTTCACCGTCTGGGAAGCGGTCAACCGGGTGCGCAAGTCCGGCAAGGTCTATCAGCCCGAAGAAAGCCTGACGCTGGAGCAGGCCATCCGGGCCATCACCATCACTCCGGCCTGGGCTTTCTTTGAAGATGACATCAAGGGGTCTCTTGAGGTAGGGAAATGGGCTGATCTGGTAGTGCTGGGCCAGGATATTCTGACGGTTGATCCGATGAAGATCAAAGACATTCCGGTACTCAGGACCATGACGGGTGGCAGGTTCGTCTATGTCAATCCCAACCAGGATCCCGATCAGGAGGTGAAGTACTATCGATATCCCCAGCGGACTTCTTACCTGGATTGAGATCGGATCAGGTTCGGAATTCATGAAGGATCGAAACGGAGGTACCGGCGATGCCATTCCGAGCTAACTCTCCCCAGCCCCTGGACCGTCGCCGCTTTATCTCCCTGGCGACAGCTGGTGCTGCTGCTCTTGCCGCCGTTCGGCCTTTGTCAGGGTCCCTTCCGTCTCAGGATAGCGAACTCCCGGCCGACGCCCGGGCCGGGGATTGGCCCATGTTTGGAAACAATATTCGGGGCACTCGGAGTAACCCTCATGAGACCCTCATCGGCCCGCACAATGTGGCTCAGCTGAAGGTGAAATGGACCTTTGAGGAGGCTCGAGGGTTCTCTCAGAGTACACCCATTGTGGTGGGCGACAGTCTTTACTTTACGGCCCACGATGGCCATGTCTGGGCGGTCGATACCCGGTCCGGAAGACTGAGATGGAAATTCGATGCCTGGGAGGGAATTCAGCCCGACCAGATTCCGCTCGGCCAATCCGAGTTCCGTTCCAATATGTTCCGAGGGATGCGAGGCTCGGTTGCCTACGGCAACGGGCGCATTTACGTAGGTGACGCCACCGCCCGATTCCACTGTCTGGACGCCGAGAGCGGTAAGGAGATCTGGCGAACCGTGATGGATCCGCTGGCGGGAAAACATCAGAGTCTGATTTCGGCGTCGCCCATTGTTTATGGGGAGAAGATCTTTATTGGACTCTCCACTACCTCTGGCCGCGCCCACATCGCCTGCCTGGATGCCAACACCGGTGCCGTCAGGTGGCGCTTCGATACCGTGCCCGATCCGGAAGCAGCCGGGGGAGGGGCGGTCTGGACCGCCGCCGCCCTGGATCCGGAGACCGGCACTGTTTACAACGTCACCGGAAGCATCCACGGCCATGTGCCTGGACCGATGTTATTCAGCGAGAGCATGATTGCCAACGACATGGAATCTGGCGAACTGCTCTGGTATGACCAGCTGCGGGCCAATGATCCCTTTGATCTGGATTACAGCTGTCACCCCATGCTTTTTGAAGCCACTCATCCTGAGCACCGGGCTGCCCGGCGTCGCTGTGTGGGTGCCGGCAGCAAGACCGGTTTTCACACCTTTGATCGGGATACGGGAGAGCATCTGTGGACGGCGGCCGTCACCAATGGCGGCGCCTGGCTCAACAGCACCGCCTATGGCAGGGATAAGGTCTATATGGTTTCCAATGGAGCCGCCGGCCACCGCCAGATTGCCCAGTCGGCCACCGTGGCGCTTCATGCCTGGACCGGGGAAGTCCTGTGGTGGACCCCCAATGCCTCCACCATCCAGGGAGCGGCGGCCTATGCCAATGGTCTTTTCTACCAGGGTTTTCGAGACGGCACCCTGCAGGCGCTGGATGGGGAGACCGGCGAGCCGCTCTGGACCTACCAACTGCCGGCGCCTCGACGGGGAGGAATCGTTATCTCCAACGGCACCCTCTACACCATCTGCGGAGGAACCAACTCGCCGCCCTATGCGGTTTATGCCTTTAGTCTGTAAATCTCAACACAGAGCCTCCGAGAAGAGGTTTCACCCCAGAGACACAGAGAAGAAAAACAACTAAAAAGACGGCGGCACCAAGTGCCGCCGTCTTTTGAAGTTACCTGTGTCTGTCAAGCGAATCCGGAAACCGACCTTCACGCTCGGCTCGTCACACCAAGGTAAGAAAAAGAACTCTGTGTCTCTGTGGTCAGGGCTAGTTGCCTGGCTGGTCGGCGTCCCAGATGATTTCCCCGCTCAGACCGGTCATGACCACTTTCAGTTCCCGGATCTCTTCAATTGGAATGGTGAAAAAATCGTTGTCCAGCACGGCGAAGTCGGCGTACTTTCCGGGCTCCAGGGTCCCGATGGTATCCTCGGCCATCATGTACTCGGAGGCCCAGATGGTGGCCATCTTCAGGGCGCTGACTCGATCGATGCCCTCCTCCGGAAGAATCTCCACCTCCGGGGCCGCCCTGCCGGTCAGGAAGTCCACGTCTCTTCCGGGGATCTTGCGCGTCACCAGCGAATAGATGGGGGTCCAGAAATCGGTCCCTGCCGCCTCGAAGGTCACACGAATACCGTCGTTGATCCAGGTCTTGACGGGCATGGCGAATTTTCTGAGCCCCTCACCATAATCCCTGATGTTCTCGGGAATATCCCGAAGCATGCCCATATTGACGTTGATGATGATCCCGTACAGCTTGATCTTGTCCATGATCTCCGGAACGTTGCCCAGCAGGATGTTGTGCTCGATGGTGGTTCGCAGGTTGCGTATGTACTCCACCGAGTAGTTGCCTTCCCGCATGGCCTCTTCCAGCATCTCGATGTAAAGGCGGGCTCCGTGACTGGAAGTGGCATGACCCTGGACCGGCCGCCATCCGTGAATGATGGCTTCCTTGAAGGATTCCCAGGGCTTGCTGCCCGGATAGGGACAGCGCTCCCGGGCCTTCACTTCAGCCGGGGCATCGGGCATGTCCGGGCCCATGCACACCTCGTTGTAGATGGAATCCCATACTTCGTTGCACATGCCGTTGTTCCAGAGCATCTCGCCGCCGTTGGCATGGTTGGTCCAGGGAGCGCCGCTGCCCTTGTAGAACTCGTGGATCTGTTTCTTGCCGTAGAAGTTGCCCCTTTGAGATTCCACGTAGTAGGCCAGACGGTGTGGCATCCTGCCTTCTCGATTCAGAAGATTGTAGGCGGCAATGACGCGAGGAAAGAGAATACGGGTGGCGGCGGTGGTGATGCCGAGTTTCTGCATATCCATCCCGTGCCGGTACATGGCCTCCGCCAGATCCTCCAGGGGTTTATCCTTCCACCACAGCTCGAAGCTCAGCCCTTGAATCTCCGGAACCGCGGCGTAGCCGTCCCTGCCGGCACCCGGACGATTCTCCATATCGGTGCTTTCCTCCCAGTCGGGAAAGAAGGTCTTGATCTCGTCGATGGCCGGTGTATTGAGGACTCCCTGGAGTCCGGTTTTTACCAGCACGGGATTGTTTTCGGTCCCGTTGTCGATCTGTCTTCGGTTGATGCTTCCCATATATAGCCAGCTGAAGGTGGTGCCGCGACGATTGTCATCATTTTCCTTGAGATCAACGGTAATCCATTGGCCGTTGGGCAACTGGCGGGCCTGAATGGCATTGACGATGGTTTCCCGGATCTTCTTGGCGGTGGCTTCGGCCGTGGTTTCGGCCACCACCGTGAGCTTGATACTGGGATCGGTGAGATCCAGTTCGGGGCCATATCGAGCCACTGCCGGTGAGAAGAGATGATAGTGGGTTTGAATCAGTCCGGGAATGACGGTCTTGTTCCCCACATCCACGAAACGTGTCTTGGGTCCGGCCAGTTCCCGCATTTCGGAGTTGCTCCCCACCGCCATGATGCGTTTTCCCTTTACCGCCATCGATTCCACGATGTTTCCGGGCGTGTTGGGAGTGATGCTGCGATCATCCATGGTGACGATCTTTCCATTGGTCAGAATCAGATCGGCGTAACCCATATCGCCGACCAGTGGGTGAATCTGCTGTCCCCAGGCCAGAGTCGGAACCACGGCCAAGACTAGGATTAAAGTGACAAGTCTTCTCATTTGCATACCTCTGACAGGTTAAAAGGATTAATCGGGTAATGTCTGATCGATCTATTCAATGGCGGCGACTCAGAAGTGTCAAGGACAATTTGTCATGGTTTAGACAACAGGAATGGGAAGAGCCTTCACAAGCCCCGAAGGCACGAAGGCACGAGTCGCCCCTTGACCTAGCTTGAGCCAGGAAATACAGTATGGCCCGAATTGCAACGTTAATGAATATGCTCAAGGGAGAGAGGTAACATGGCTCCATCAGAAATGCAGGCTTGGTTTGAAGAGTACAAGAAGATCTGGGAAGCTCCTTTTCGGCTGGAGGATTATCTGAATTGTCATACCGAGGACGTCGTCTACAACGACCTCACCATTCCCACCATCTTCAACGGTCGTGATGGGCTGCGTGAATTCTATGTCCGGGTTCTGGAAGCGATTCCCAACTTTGCCTCCCGCTATGAGAGGTATTATCAGCAGGGCGATGTGGTCATCACCGAGGGAGCCCTGATCGGGGATCAGACCGAGATCTATCGCGGAAATCCGCCTTCCAACCGGCATGTGGACGTTCCCTGGGTCCAGTTCCTTCATTTCAAGGGGGATCTGATCCACGAGGTACACGACTACTACGATCGCCTCGACTTCCTGCGTCAGATGGGAATCGTGGATCTGGACTTCACCGGCCAGCCCGTTGAAAAAACCGGCGGCGATTACAAGGCTGGGGACTAGCCTTTAGGTGGGATAACTGTAGGGGCGCACGGCCGTGCGCCCTTTGTTCAGTTGGCGTGCCCTTGTAGCGGCCGCTACACCCGCCCTCACTCAAACACGTGTTTGAATTTCTTGTACATCTCTTCCCTCAGTTCGGGGCTGGGCCCGCTTATCCTGGGGAAGTCCTTGAGCCTCTCGTAAGGCTTGCAGGCTTCGATCACGGCCCGGGAACTGAAGCCTCCTGAGCCGTCCCCGGGTCCAATGGGATCATCGCTGGTTCGCATGCTGCGGGTGATGAGCTGGATCGAGGTTTCCGGATTGGAGCGAGTGCAAAGAGCCCAGATTACCTGGAAGGTGTCGGTCGGGTCGATGTCGTCGTCTACCACGATGGTGTAGCGATTGGCGTAAAGTCCCGCCTGGCATTGAGAGGCGATCAGGCCGGCTTGCCGGGCGTGTCCGGTGAACTTCTGTTCGATGGAGACGATGTTGAACATCCTGGAGCCGCCTGCCGGGTGGCACCACACTCCCTGGACACCGGGAACCCCGGCCCCCTCCAGCGCATCCCAGATGCGGGCTGAGCGGGTGAAGGCTCGATAGACGGAATGTTCCGCGGGCGGGCGCACCGGCGGTGCCCCCAGGATGATGGGATCATTTCGATGCAGGATGCTGCGCAGGTGGATGATGGGATCGGCCTGGGGGGGACTGGCGTAGTAGCCGGTCCACTCACCGAAGGGACCTTCGAATTTCTTGGAGCCGGGAATGATTTCTCCTTCCAGAACGATCTCGCTCTGGGCCGGAATGGGAAGTCCGCTGAAGGGGCCCTCGATCACTTCAATCGGTTCGCCCTGCAGGGCACCCACGAAATCCATTTCGCAGTAGCCGTAGGGGAATTCCATGGAGGCAACCGTCAAAAAGGAAGGGTGGTGACCGACCGAAATGGCTACCTTGACCGATTCGTTTCGCTCCAGCGCTTTTCGGATATGCATGGCTCCGTGGTGAGCCAGGGCGATGTGCACGCCTACGGATTGCTCGTCGTGAATCATCACCCGGTAGGTCCCGGTGTTGACCCAGCCCTCGTCGGGGTCGCGGGTGATCACCATATCGCCGGTTCCGATGTAGCGGCCCCCGTCGTGTTCATGCCACTTGGGTGTTGGGAACTTCAGAACATTGACGTCCTTGCCTTGCTGGACGTTTTCCAGAACGGGGCCGTCCTTCACCACTACCGGGGGAATGGGCTTGAAGCTGCCCGCCATTTCTCGCCACTTCTTGACGAAGTCCAGATTGGAGAGATCGGTGGGCATGCCGAAGGTGAGAGCCACCTTGCGCACAGAGGCCAGGGTATTGGTGATGACCCGATAGCCTTCCGGGTAGCCCTTGATCTTGTCGAATAGCAGCGACGGCATGGGATCCATCTGGCTGGCCAGCTCGGTGAGGGCACCCATCTCGTGCACCCAGTCGGCGCCTTCAACCCGACGCACCTCACCCATCTTCTCGGCTTCTTCGATCCACAGGCGCAGATCAGTACAATTGGGCATGTGTGACTCCCTGCCTCTTAGGGCTTCTCCTTCTTACTTAGAAGTACTCCTCGAGCACTTCAGGGGGAACATCATCTTCGATTTTGAGGGCACTGGCAAAGGCATTGGTCAGGGCGGAGAGCATTACCACCGAGAGGGCTTCAACGATTTCAGCATCCTCCAGTCCCTGGGCTCTGAGTGCCTGGATGTCTTCAGGAGAAATGGTGGTCGTGTCGGCCGCCACCTTGCGGCCGAATCGAATGACGGCCAGTTCCCTGGGGTCCCCTCCCGGAACCTCCTTTCCTTCCCTCAGGGCTATGACGGTTTCCTTTTCCATGTTGAATTCCTTCACGAGGAATCGGGAATGCCCGCCCACTCAGTAAAAGCAGTTGCGCACGTCGGAGGCGGCAACGAAAAGGAGCTCCTTGAACTGGCGGCTGAATTTGCCTTTGCTCATCACCAGGTTGTAGCCGGAGGAAGATGCCCTTAAGGCCGGGGCGAAGTGAGCCATCATGGCGTAAAGGGGTGAAGGGCGTCCATGCTCCTTCACGAAGGCGTCGATCAGGCGCTGGCCCTCCGGCTCCAGGTTCTCCAGGTCGGGAAAGGGAATTAAAGCCATCGTTTGTCCTTATAGTAACGGTCGCTCTAGGAGCGGCCTCCGAAAAGATCGTGTCGACACTCGAGCGACTATTTCACCTGCTGAGGAAGTAGCTGTCAAGTTGTGGTAGGGTGAGAGACCCGTTGTAGAGGCCGCTCTGTGAGCGGCCTCCGGAAACACCGTCGCCCATCTAATTACAATTGACAAACCAAAAATGCCTTGACAGAAGAGGGGCGTGCATTCGAAGATAGTAGATTGTTTACGGACAATTTTTAGGGGTTTAGGGTCGCGGCTGCGCACAAATTATGAAATCCAATATTTCGGATTCGGTTGATTCAGTTAATTTGGACCCGCATCCGCAGCCACCACTACATATCGATTTGATAAAAGAGGGCGCCACAAGATAGCAGTTGGCCTCTCTATTGCCTAAAAGATTGATCGTTCGAAGTGTGTATTTTAAACCGATACAGTGTTGTGGCTGATGATTCGAGTGACCTGAATGCACTTTCGATCACATCCATACTAAGGATTTTCAGTTAAAGAAGTGATCCAAATCAATTCATTTTTTGGGAGGTTTTTCATGCGCAAGAGTACGCTAGTTTTAGGCTTGATTGTAGCGTTATTCGTACCCGTCACCGGACTGGCCCAGACCACCAGTGGTACCATTCTGGGAACCGTGGCCGATGAAACCGGCGGCGTTCTGCCCGGAGTGGAAGTGGCGGTGACCAACCTGGATACCGGTGCCACCCGACTGGCCATCAGCGACGATGAGGGACGCTATCGAGTGCCCGAGGTGACTCCTGGAAACTACGAGATCTCGGCAGCCTTGACGGGATTTACCACGGCGGTTCGCAGCGGCATCAGTATGACCGTCAACCGTCAGGCCCGAGTGGATCTGACTCTGAGCGTGGGCGAGATTAGCGAACGCGTGGTAGTCACGGGCGAGGCACCCACCGTCGATACCACCAGTTCGACTATGGCCGGCCTTGTGGATGAGGCCAAGATTCGCGATTTGCCTCTCAACGGGCGCAGTTTTTCCGATCTCGTGACCCTACAGATGGGGACGTTCGAATTACCGACGGGATCCAGTAACAGCGCTTCAGGGTTTGGGACCAAAATCTCCATCTCTGGCGCCCGTCCCTCTGCCAATAGTTTTTTACTGGACGGCAACTTCGTCAATGGCACCCTGGGCAACACGCCGGGTGGAGCCACAGGGCTCTTCCTAGGGATAGAAACCCTGCGGGAATTTTCTGTTTTGACAAACACCTATAGTGCGGAGTACGGACAAAGCATGGGTGGGATCATCAACGCCGTGACCAAGAGTGGAACCAATGATGTGCACGGCTCTGTCTTTTATTTTCACCGTAATGACAACATGGATGCCCGTAATTTCTTTGACCGGGATCCAAGCAATCCCACCCAGCGCAGTGATCCCCCAGAGTTCAGGCGCCACCAGTTCGGATTCACCGCCGGAGGGCCCATTGTGTCGGACAAGACCTTTATTTTTGGGGGTTTTGAGGGTCTCAGAGAGTCATTGGGGACGAGCATTGTCTTTGGCACCTACACTGACGAGGCCAAACAGGGTATTTTCCCCGTTGACAGCCCTATAACTGACGCCAGCAACCCGTGTGCGAGAATCGATAACGCTCTAGGCTCTGCTCCTTTCAGTGCCACCTACCTTGCAGCCACGAATCGTTGCCAAATTCCGCTGGGTGGCCCTGCGGTTGCGGGTGGGCCAAGCGTGGCCGACTACATCGCGCGTTTCTTGCCCCCGGCCAACCAGGGGGTGCGGGATGCGCTGAACGGAACCGGGGAAGGCGTTTTGCAACACTCTAAAATATCAGACGAAGACAATTTCGTGATCAAGCTGGATCACAACTTCTCCGATTCGGACAGCATGTTTGTCCGCTACACTTTTGATGATGCGACAGTTGATCGTCCGTTGATCAATTTTGCAACTGGATTTATTACCCGCAATCAGTATGTAACCGTGGAGGAGAAACATGTTTTTTCCCCCACCCTTTTAAATGTGGCCCGGGTCGGCTTTAACCGTAGCGCTTTGTTGGAACGAGACTTTCCGATAGGCGGTGCCATCCCGGAGAACATGCAGCTCGTTCCCACCAACCGCAGCGCACTACCCGAACTGCAGTCGGGCCTCCTTGGCACCTGGACCCCACCTGGCACAGGGGGCGGTTTTTCCGGACCCATGGGAGGCAGCAGTGTTACTCCGCGGATTTACCGGACTAATCTGTTTGAGTATGCCGATACCGTAAATTGGACAAGCGGTTCGCATTCGGTGAAGTTCGGGGCCAATCTCAAGCGGGTTCAGGCCAACCTGATTTCTCCTCAGAGGACCTTTGGCAGCTTCCAGATGAAAGATATCTTCAACTTCCTGGTAGGCTCAAAAACCAATGGTTTGTCGTATATTACAGGCGATTCCAACGTTCAGCGCGGAATCCGCTTCTGGGCTATGGGATTCTTCATGCAGGATGATGTTCAGATTAGTCCTGGTCTGACGCTCAATTTGGGACTTCGCTACGAGCCCTCGACCGGACACTCGGAGGTCAACGGCAAACTGGGGACCGTGAAAGACATTCGCACGCAGACCAAGTCGGAAAGTGTAGACGTCATTTTCAAGAATCCTACGGGAAAGAATTTTGCTCCACGCATCGGCTTTGCCTGGGATCCCTTCGGGGACGGGAAAACCGCTGTGAGGGCTGGCTTTGGCCTGTTCTACAACATCCAGATGACCGAGCTCGACCGCATCTCAGCCACCAGCAACCCCCCCCATACCACCATAGCGACAGTTTCAAGCCTTCCCTTCCCCTTCGATTTCGAGGCGTGCTGTACAGCCGCCGGGGGGGCAGCGCGGACCTCTTTGGAGCTCGTTGATTGGAATGCGCCTCAGTCCTACCGGATGCAATGGAACCTGAATATTCAGCATGAGATAGTGAATGACACTACCGCAACCGTTGGTTATGTTGGCGCCCGAGGGGTGGATTTGTTTCGGGTCTATCAGTGGAACCAGCCCGATCCGGTGGATCCGTCGACGTGTCAGCCCAACGACGGTCCCACTTGTGTCAACCCGCTTCCTGCCCGCGGCCCCTATTACTACCCGCGATACGGGGACAGACCCGACAGTTCGTTTATTTTTGGCGGACGTATTCCACCTGGAAGGACCTGCCCAAAAGGAGGGGGGGGCTTCTTTCGTTGCGCCAGGCTGAACCCCAGCTTTGACACCAGCATCCAGCGTAGTGGAGGAGCCGATTCCTATTACCATGGGTTGCAGCTCCAATTGAACAAGCGTTTCTCCAAGGGTTTCCAGGTCCAGGCATCCTATTCCTGGTCTCATTCGATCGACACCAGCTCCAAGCAGATCCGGGGTCCTGGAGAGAGCAGCCAGACGTCCAGTCAGCAAAATCCCCTGGATACACAGGCTGAAAAGGGACACTCCAACTTCGACGTGCGGCACAACTTAAGCCTGAATTACACAATCGACCTGCCGGGCCAGAATTTGGCGGGTCCGGCTGGAACAGTTCTGGGAGGATGGCAGCTAGGAGGCATCGTGACTATGGCCACCGGAGTTCCCGAGACCATCGTACTGGGGTATGACAACTGCCGGTGCATTAACGGAGAGATCTTCGGAGTGTCGACAACCGATAATCGTCCTGACCTAGTGGGAAATAACAGTCCAGTTTTAAGCGGTGGACGAGACCCCAACAAATACTTTAACGCTACTTCTTCCAACTTTGTACCTGCCCCAGGGGGGTTTTATGGAAACCTGGGTCGAAATACACTGAGGATTCCAGGACTAGCTCAATTCGATCTTTCCTTTGTCAAGAAATCCAGCCTGGGTGAGGGAACCAGTCTGCAACTTCGCATCGAGGCCTTCAACATCCTCAATCGGGCCAACTTTGCCGATCCCTCCACCAGGCTCTTCTTTGGGGCCGGACGGCCTAACCGCGGAGCGGGGAGAATAACCCGTACCCATACCACCGCGCGAGAGATACAGTTGGCTTTGAAGCTAGTCTTCTAGGATCGTTCCAGACAATTGCGCAATCCCGAAGAGGCAGGCTGCCAGGTAGCCTGCCTCTTTTTTTGTGGTGGCCGTTCTGTGAACAGTCCAGCGCTAGATCCTTCGCTCTAGACCCCTTATAATCTCCCCGAAGCAATCGTTTTCTCAAGAAACGAATAAAAGGAGGCCCAACATGAGTACCATTTCCACCCTGGTTCTGGTTGTGCTCATCTCTCAGGGATTCATTTTTTCTCAGCAGGTTCCGGAGTTGGTTGCCGAGCAGGGTTATGCGGATATGATCCTGATCAACGGGAAAATAGTGACTATGGATGACTGGAGCATTGTACCGAATACGCCCGGACGGATTGTTGAGGCCATGGCCATCAAGGGCAAAAAGATCATGGCGTTGGGAACCAACCAGCAGATGCGGGAATTGGCCGGGCCTGCCACCCAGTTTGTCGATGTGGGTGGTAAGGCTGTCATTCCGGGTTTGATCCAGACTCACTATCACCTCTTTGGTCCGGCCGCCAGCCGCTTTGGGCCTCAAGTGGGGCTGATCGACCCCAGCATCAAGGTGACTGTGGTAGCGGAGGCGACCGCCGAAGGCACCTCCAAGAAGATCCGCGACTCGGTCGTCAACGCCATTGAAGCCCAGAGCATCCCTAAAGGACAGTGGATCAGCGTCTCCTTGAGGGAAGGCCCGGACAACCGGCCCGCCACCAATCGAACCTGGCTCTACCGGGGACTCATCAACCGCAGGACGGTTCAGCTGGACAGCGCCGCCCCCGATCATCCGGTGGTGGTAGGAGCCAGACAAGCGGGAATCTTCAACGCGGCGGCTATCCGGGCATTCAAAGAGGTTTTTCCCGACTGGGAAGAGAGCACCATGCTGGAGAGGGGCCGCAGCAGCGCCGCCCGGGACGGATACGCGGCCGTTCCCGAACTGCAAGGTCTCACCTTCGCCTACTGGTGGAGAGATGAGCCGGTCGACAAGTTGGCGGAAGCGCTGAGACTTCACGGGATGACGCTACAAAAGCTGGGGATGACAACGGTGTCGACGCGTTTGCTTTTTCCCAGCATTGTGGACGCCTACAATAAGCTCAATCGCGAGGGTAAAATGCCCCATCGCTTGTCCTATTACATCGAAGCCCAGAGGGGCAGTTTCTTCAACCTCAAAGCGACCCGTGAATTCTACAAGGGCACGGGTGCGCCCTGGACCAATCACCGCAACGGCGGGGAGATGTTGTGGATGGGTGGAATGAGCAACGAGGTCTGGGATTCCAGCCAGAATCATGTGTGCCTGGGTCCCGACGTTCCTGCCTCTCCCGAGATCAAGGACCGGGAACGCTGTCCGCGTCCCGGGACCCGGCCCTGGGAAGCGGTCAAGGCGGCGGTCATGAACGGGTGGCGCCCAGTGGGGGTCCACGGCACCTCCAGCCATGGAGTCCGGCTCTACATTCAGATGCTGGAAGACGCCATGAAGGAGGCCAACCTGTCGGCTGAGCACATCCGGGGACTTCGCACCACCATGGAGCACAATACGGTGCTGGGCACTCCTGACGATGTGATGGCCAAGATCAAGGAGTACGGCATCATCCTCAACGTCAACACGCCTTACCTGGACTGGACCAGTGTGCTGATCAAGGACTATGGAGAGGTGCTCAGACCTTACGCCATGCCCGTCAAGACCTGGATCAACCAGGGAATCCGGGTGACCTTCGAAGCCACCGGCACCGATTTCTGGAAGCCCATCCACACCCTTATCACCCGGGAGATCACCAACCCCCTGACCCAGCAGAAGGAAACCATGAATCCCGAGCAGGCCATCGATCGGGTCACCGCATTGAAGATGACCACTACCTGGGCTTCCGAGTACATTTTGGCCGAGGACACCCTGGGCACTTTGGAACCCGGAAAATACGCCGACTTCGTGGTTTTGGAGCAGGACTTTTTCACCATCCCGGTCGAGGAGATACCCGGGATGCAGGTCATCATGACGGGTCTGGCCGGGGAGATTGTCTACGATCGGGACCAACTGGCCGGCATGTAAGGGCGCACGGCTGTGCGCCCTTACCGTGCTTTCGCGCTTTCGCTTTTGAATTAACCGGAGGAACCCATGATCAAGCCCTATATGGCCTTTGCAATTCAGCCCAAGGTTTACGGCTGTAAGGACCGAAAAGAATCCAAGAAGAACCTGGACAACCTGTGCCGGCAGATCGATGCGTGCATGTACGTGGGCGATATGGAATACCCGGCCCAACTGCTGGCCATCCCCGAGGGGGCCATCACGGGGTTTTACGATGAGCACAGCCGGATGGATTATGCCGAGATCGTCAAGAAGGTGGCCCTCGATCTTCCCGGCGAGGAGACCCAAGTCTTAGCCGAGAAGGCCCGACAATGGGGGATCTACATCATCGCCGCCGCCAAGGTGGTCGAGCCCGATCTTTTCCCGGGACGCTATTTCAACACCGTCTTCATTATTGATCCCGAAGGAAACATTATTCATCGCTATCGAAAACACCGGGTCTTTCCCGCCGAGAGTTCCACCACGCCCTATGATCTGTATGATGAGTGGCTGGAGAAGGTGGGCGATGATGTGGACGCCTTCTTCCCGGTGGCCGACACGCCGATCGGAAGAATCGGCACCATGCTGGCCTTCGATGGGAAATTCCCCGAGGCGGGAAGGGCCCTGGCCCTCAACGGAGCCGAGATCATCTACCGGGGAGGCGAGTTCGAACTGCACCGCCGCTACGGATACACGGAAATCATGAACCGGGCCCATGCTGTCAACAACAGCTGCTACCTGATCGCTCCCTCCAACGGCCCCAAGTTCATGGATCTCACCGATGATCGGCCTTCCATGACCGGCTCGGTCAGCGGAGGCGGGATGATCGTCAATTACCGCGGTCAGGTGTTGTGCCAGATCACCAACACCAACGTCACCTACGCCGCCGCCATGATCAACGTCGAGGAGCTCCGGGAGTATCGTTCCAAGGCCTCCGTCTACACCCTTCCCTATACGACTCCCGAGATGTGGGCTCGGATCTATGCCTCGATCGCGGATAAATACCTGTATCCGAAGAACTCTCACCTCGACGAACCTTCCCTCGACTACCAGGGACGAAAGAAACGGATGCAGGATATCGTCCAGAAAATGATCGAGGCCTCTACCATCAAAGGCCCGTAGAACCCCTTCTTGTAGCGGCCGCTCTAGGAGCGGCCCTCCGGAATGCGGTCGCACAGCCGTTAGAGAACATGAAAATCATGAGCGACATCGAGAAAGCCTACACGACCTTGGGGCTGGAACCGGGCGCCTCCATTAAAGAGGTCAGAGAAGCCCATCGAGATCTTTGCCTGGTCTGGGACGCGAGTCGTTTTGACGACAATCCACAAGTCCAGAAAAAGGCGCTGGACCAACTAGGTCGGATTGATGAAGCCTTCGAGACGCTTTGGGCCTATCACGGTGGATCTGCTAGGACTGAAGGGGAGACAGCGTCAAGACCGCCTTTGGAAAAAGGTACGGCTCAGCCAACCGACCAGGCTGAGAACTCCCAAGCAGGGGCCCCTTCACTCTACGAAGAGATCTTCCGGGGGAGGGCAGACAAGACTCCCAAACGACTGCTATTGGGGGTCATGGTTGCCGCGATAGTGGTAGTGGTGGTGGTGGTAATTTACCTGGGTGGTCCGGTCGATCAGGATGAGGTCGAGGGGGCGCAAGCAGCCCCGGCCATCGAAGAACCCCTTGAAATGGAAGGGCTTCTTGAGAATGCAGTCAGTGGGCCGGGTGATCTTCCTTCCAATCCGTTCCAGCCGGGTGACCCCCCGGGATCCACTGTCGAGACGGCAGGTGAGCCTGGTGAACCTGCCCGTTTATCCTCTGTTTCTCCGCCCGTCACGCCGTTGAAGGATGAGACCGACTCCCAGCCATTGCCCCGGATTTCTTCGGCAGTTGAGGCCCTCCCTCAAAAAGAGGTTCCAGTGGTTGAGCCGCAAGACCCCGAGCCGGGCAACAAACCGGTTCTACAGAGGGAGACGCTTAACCTGGTCGAAGAGACCCCAGAACCCGCCGGGCAGGAAGTCGAGGAGGATGAGGCTTCGATTCTGGCACTTGAAATCCTCAAGGAAAAATCGGAGATCGCCCGTCAACTAATTGAAGGCGGGGGAGTCCTCGATCTCAGTTACCAGGAATGGAAAACGGTCCGCCGCAACGCACCGGAGTTCTGGATCGATGTCATTACCCAGCGGACGACGGATAGGGGGGAACTCCATCTGATCTGGTCGGTGAACATGGAGACCGGTGTGGTCAGCCCGTTGAGTCAAGCGGCTCGAGATGTGGAACCGGACCCGCTGCCGAAATAGGCGGGTGAGGTTTGATCCAACGGAATTGCTTCCTCAGGTCGAGCTTCAGCATCCCTTCCACTTGGCGTGGACCCTTCCGCTCGAGGTCACTCCTGGTTGGAACCTACCTTTCCGGCAACCGATGTTTCTCCTTGACATCCAACCACCCAGGCGCGAGCATAGGGTCTGCTTAACCTGTTTTAAATCCTGGGTTTGGGGTCCGGCATTGATGCCGGGCGGCCATCCTTTTCATTGGGAGTAATTTTATGAAATATCCAAGGACGCTATTCTCCTGTTTGGTTTTGACGCTGGCTCTTTTGGCCCTCTCCTGCGGGGGCGCGGTACCCGATGCCCTCGCACCCGACATAGTTCTGGTCAATGGAAAAGTGGTCACCGTGGATGCCGACTTCAGCATTGCCGAGGCGGTGGCGATTTCCGACGGCAAGTTCGTGGCTGTGGGAAGCAGTGCAGAGATTCAGGCCCTGGCCGGTGCCAATACGGAGGTCGTGGATCTGGGAGGAAACACGGTGCTTCCCGGCCTGAACGATGGCCACGGGCATGTGACCCTGACCTGGGGCAAAAAGGTCGATCCCATCGAGACTCGATTTCGCAATTCCAGCAGCATCGAGGAAGTCCTAGATATCTTACGGGAAAAGATGGAGACACTTGACGAAGGAGAGCTCTTGTGGTTTGACCGGGGCGCTTCCAGTCCCAACGTTTTCGAGGAGAAGCGCTGGCCTAATCGCCATGACCTGGACAAGGTCTCGACCGACCGTCCCATTCTCCTATCATTGGGCCCGGCAGGAAGCAATGCCATCGTCAACACCAAGTTGCTGCGCGATCTGGGAATCACCAGCAGGACCCCTCAGCCCTATGATCAGGGAACACAGGGAGAGATTGTCAAGGATTCCCGAGGCCAGCCCAACGGAGTCTTTCTGGGGTGGGCCGGTCAGTCCTTGGTGCGCCGGAACATCCGGCTTTATTCGACCGAGGTCCAGGCGGAAAATATCCTGCGTGCCTCTGAACAGATGCACAAATATGGAATTACCAGCGTCGGAGATCCCAATTCCGCCGTGGCCAGTACCAACGACAATATTCCCTTGATGCGCTCCTATCAGAAACTCTCAGCGGAAGGCAGACTCCCGGTTCGAGTCAACGTGATGCCTCGAGTGCCTTTCATGACGATTCCCCTGGAGGAAAATTTGAATTACCTGGACTCGATTCCCGTCGAGCCTGGATTTGGAAATGACTTCATGGTGATGCGGCAAGTCAAGGTCGTGGTCAATTCTTCCCGGGGCGAATTCAAGTTACCGCATGACGACGTCAAGGAGGTCTTCAAGGCCGTCCACCGGGCAGGCTGGCAGTTGATGGTGCATGTTGGAGGTGGAGAAGCCTTTGATGTGGTCATGGAAGCCATCGATGAAGCCTACGATGCCTATCCTGACGGTCCCCAGCGGCACCTGATCACCCATGCCCGTGAGCCCAGTGAAGCGAACATCGAGATCATGGTGAAGCGGGGAGTCATGGTTGATCCCCAGCCGGGAACACTTTATGCCTACCCGGATGATGGCGAGGTGGAAGAAGGTCGCTACGGGCCGCTTCCTTTGCGGACCTATCTGGACCGCGGAGTGGGCCTGATGATCAGTTCTGACCAGCAGCCGGTGGGGCCCCTCTTTCATGTCTTTGAGGCTGTCAATCGGGTGAGTCGTTCCGGCAAGCCCGTCGTACCGGAAGAGGCCATCACTGTTGAGGAGGCCATTCGGGCCACCACCATCACGCCCGCTTACTCGGTTTTTCAGGACGATGTGAAGGGTTCCATCGAGCCGGGCAAATATGCCGACTTGGTGGTGCTGGGAAAGGACATCCTGACGATTCCCTCCATGGAGATCAAGGACATTCCCATCTTTCGCACCATGGTCGACGGAAAGTTTGTTTATACCAATGAAAACCAGGATCCTGACCAGGAAGTCCGTTACTGGGATCCGGGTCGTTCTCGGTTTTTGAACCTGAAAATTCCAGGTGGAGACAGCCTGCGTTAGTTCGGATCAAGCATTATTCGGACTGCGAAATTTCATCAAAAGGAGTGCATGATGTCTTCAAAATTCGATCGGAGGAAATTCATGATTCTGGCCGGCGCCTCGGTGGCCGGACTGGGGGCTTTTCCTCAGGAAGCGGTTCCCCCCGAGGCTCCCCAGGGCGGGGACGCCGACATCCCCAGGATCATGTCCCTTTTCAGTTTCAACGGAGGGATCTACTACTTTGATCCTGCCGGGTTGTATGTGGAAGTAGGACAGACCGTGGAGTGGGTGGGAGTTTCATTTCGTAGCGCCAAGGCCTACCATCCTTCCCACGACAATCATGAACTGCGGATTCCGGAAAATGCCGAGCCTTTTGATTCAAGTGCCGGGGGCAGTGGTGGGACCTTCCGATACACCTTCGAGCAGGAAGGGACCTATGACTACTACTCCCCTTCTCACGAGTATCTGGGGATGGTGGGAAGGATCGTGGTCGGAAAGCCCGGAGGCCCGGGTGAGAAGCAACCTGGGTATGGAAATCGGCAGGGGCGCCAGGTGATGTATCGGGATGCCGCTCGTTTATTCGAGTATCTGAGTGTCGAAAAAATTGTTCGCGAGAAGGTGGTTCCTTACCCCAAGGACCTGGTCTGGAAGCCCTTTCCGTGGCGCTAGAAGGAAAACCCAAAAAGGGGATAGATCAATGATAGAAGGAAAGAATCGTAGGTCAGGTCGAACCTTGCTGACTTTCACTCCTGGGCTTGTTCTGCTGGGACTTCTGGCAGGTTGTGGAGGGACCGATCTGGGTGTGCTGCATCCCGATACCATCCTTTTCAATGGCAAAATCGTCACTGTGGATGAGGATTTCTCGATAGCGGAAGCCGTGGCTATCAAGGATGGCAGATTTGTGGCCGTGGGGTCCAATGGCCAGGTCCAGGGCCTGGCGGGCCGGCAGACGGAAATGGTGGATCTCGGCGGGCAGACGGTTTTGCCGGGATTCAATGATCCCCACGCGCATTATGCCCACAGCCTGGGGTTCGTGGCAGATGAACTGTCCCAGAGGTTCCGCACCTCCACATCGATCAAGGAGATGCTGGAGGTGGTCAAGGAGAAGATCGCCGTGACGCCTGAGGGTGAGCTGGTCTGGTTTTTCCTGGGCCCGGGATCTCCGGATTCCCTCGAGGAGGGACGCTATCCGACCCGCAAGGATCTGGATCCTCTTTCCTCCACCCACCCGATACTTCTGGAGTTTGGAGGATCAGGGGCCAATTCCTCGGCTAACAGTCTGGCCCTGAAGCAGGCGGGCATTACCCGCCGTTCCCCCCAGCCCTCCACCCAGCGTCTGATGGGCGAGATCATCAAGGACGCATCCGGTGAACCGACCGGGGTTTTCCGGGGTCGGGGCGCTTCTTCGCAGCCCCACAGCGTACTGGTCCGACACAGTACCGACACTCTGGCCGCGACCACCCAGTACGCCTCCGAACAGGTCCTTCCCTATGGAATCACCACCATCGGCGATCCCAATACCAATATGTCCACGGTCCTGGACAACCACAACTGGGCCCAGGCCTATCAGCGTTTGAGTGCAGCCGGTGAACTGACGGTCCGGGTCAATTGCATTTTGCGGCTGCCGGCACTTTATAGACCCCTGGACGAGGTGATGGATTGGATGGATAACCTGTTCATCAGTCCGGGATTTGGCAATGAGACGCTGCGTTTCGGGCAGATCAAGATCTCCGTCTATGACTCCAATCCCGGCTACCAGGTGCCCAAGGAAGACATCAAGGCCGTCATCAAAAAGGTTCATTCAGCCGGCTGGCAGCTGTATATCCACGTGGGTGGAGGAGAGTCTTACGATACGGCCATCGCGGGTCTGGAGGAAGCCTATGAGGAATTTCCGAGGGAAGACGCGCGTCATGTCATCACCCATGCCCGCTATCCTACCGACCACACCCTGGAAGTCCTCGAGCGCTACGACATCATGGTGGAACCCCAGACCGGAAGCATCTACAACATGGGTGACGACTACGAGGAACGTTATGCCGATCCCGAGCGCCCGGCTTACATTACCACTCCACTGAGAACCTATCTGGACAACGGCATCCGCGTCATGACAGGGTCGGATCAAAACCCGATCGGTCCCATGTTCACTATTTATGAAGCGGTCAATCGTCTCCGGCGTTCCGGCAAGGTCATCAATCCCGAAGAACGCCTGACGGTGGAAGAAGCCATCCGGGCCGTGACCATCACGCCGGCCTACTCCACTTTCGAGGAAGATCTGAAGGGCTCCATCGAGGTGGGTAAACTGGCCGATCTGGTGGTGCTCGGTCGTGATCCTCTCACCGTTCCGCCCACCGAGCTCAAGGATATTCCCGTCATGAGGACCATGGTGGGAGGCGAGTTTTTCTACACCAATCCCGATCCCGATCCCAACCAGAAGATCGAATACTGGTATCCCACCCGCGGCTACCGAGCGGTACTCGATGTTCCGGCAGCGGATTAGCTCAGTTAATCAAGGAGTTGTTGATGAAAACTAAGGATGGACTGCCCTGGAATCGCAGAGAATTTATTCAAGGCGTGGGGGCGACCGTGGCCACGGCCTCCATGTTGCCCCAGGCCCAGGCCCAAGGGACACTCCCGGTGGCTGGTCGCTCCGACTGGACCCGGTTTGCCTATGATTTGCATAATACCCGTTTCAACTCGCGGGAAGCCACCCTCAATGCGGGCAATGTGGGCCGCCTGAGGGCCAAATGGCGCCATCAGATCCCGGCTCCCATCCAGACCAGTCCCACCGTGGTGGGAGACACCCTGTTCATCGGAGCCTGGGACGGGCATTACCACGCCCTGGATTCGGAAACCGGTGAGCCCAAGTGGAAGTACGATGCCGAGGTTCGGCCGGAATCGCGCTGGGGGCTCCGGACCCTGAAGTCGACCGCCGAATACGATCGGGGACGCATCTATTTCGGCACGGGAGGAGGCAATCTGAATTGTGTCGATGGGGCCACGGGAAAGCAGATCTGGAAGACCAACATGGGGCCCGGGTTGAACATTTCTTCCTCTCCCACCATTTACGGAGACCGAATTTTCATCGGTACCTCGGGAGGCAACGCCCAGGTCATTTGTGTGGATGCCGAGACGGGTGCCATCCGCTGGAGATTCAAGATTGTGCCGGATCGAGACGGCGGCGGCGGCTCTTCCTGGACCTCCACGGCCGTGGATGAAGAGCAGAAAATCGTCTACACCACGACCGGTAATCCCAGTTCCTACAATCCTCCCGGACCGCTGCTTTTTAGCGACAGCATTCTTGCCAACGACATGGAGACGGGTGAGCTGCTGTGGTACTACCAGGTCCGTGCCACCGATCCCTTTGACCTGGACTTCTCCTGTCATCCCATGCTCTTTGACGCCGTGAGCCCCGGCAAACGGGGTGCCACCCGGAAGTGTGTGGGGGCCGGCAACAAGACGGCTTTCTTTACCTGGGATCGCTATTCGGGTGAGCTGCTATGGAAAGTGATGTTGACCAACTGGGCTACCCAGGGAGGTCCCTGGTGGAACAGCACAGCCACTGCCTACAATAAGGTTTATGTGGTTTCCAATGCCATTACCGACCGGGATCCCATCACCAGCCGTTCGTTGGGACTCTCCGAATCGGTCACGGCCGCCCTTCAGGCCTACACCGGCGAGATTGTCTGGTGGCGCCACAATGACAGCATGAATCGGTCGCCCGTCTGTGTGGCCAACGGTGTCTTTTATCAGTCCCTGGGCAACGGAAGCCTTGAAGCCTTCGATGCGGAAACCGGAAAACATCTGTGGCAGTCCCAGATCGAGAGTACTTCGCGAGGCGGAATCGTCATTGCCAACGGGAATCTTTACACCAGCAACGGTGAAGGGGGTTTGCCCACCGAGCCAACACATGATTATTATGTCTACGCCTACAGCATTGACGGGAGATAAGTGGTGCTGTAGTGCGGTGGTGTGAGGTCGGTTTGTAGCGGCCGCTCTGTGAGCGGCCTGATCGGCGCCTGAGGAACCTCCCACACTCTATGCCGTTTCGGATTTGGGATTTCGAAATTCGGATTTTCCAAGGAGTCTAGACATGCATAAAAAACACCTTCACTTTCTGGTCATCGGCGCCGTCATCCTACTCTCGGCGAATCTTTTCTGGACGCAGGCCCAGCAGAATTCATCTCTGGTGGTGATCGAGGGAGCCACCCTGATCGATGGAACCGGGGGAGCGCCCCTCGCCAACTCGGTGGTGGTGATCGAAGGGGACCGGATCCTACAGGTCTTTCGCCAGGGGGAGAGGGATTATCCTTCAGGGGCTCGGGTAATTCAAGCCGAAGGAAAGACCATCATTCCGGCTCTTTTTGATATCGATACCCACATCGCCCAGCAGGGACTGGAAGCCGCCGCCCAGGCGCTCACCAATTATCTCTACTACGGGGTTACCAATATCTCGGACACGGGCGTGAGCCTGATTCACGGGGAGGGGCTCCGTAGACTGGAGGAGGAAGGCAAGTTCATCTCGCCCCGCTTGTTTGAGGCCGGTCCCACCCTGACCGCCGTGGGAGGGCATCCCATTCCCGTCAATCGAGGTCTGGGTCGAACCATCGATACCCGCACCCTGACCCAGATCGAGGGACCGGAAGATGCCATTCGACAGGTGCGAAGATACGTCAACGAATTGGAGGTCGCCACCATCAAGGCCATTCTGGAGAGTGGAGGGGATCTGCATTATCCGCGGATGACGCTGGAGACCTACACCGCTCTGGTGGACGAAGCCCATCGCCTGGGAATGAAGGTGTACACCCATGCCAGTCAACTCTCGGATGCCAGGGATGCCCTGGAAGGAGGCGTCGATCTACTGGCCCACGGCTTTGCAGAAGAGCTCACTCGGGAGAGCGAACTGGCTCAGATGATCGTCCAGAAGAAGGCGGCCTGGCTTCCGGATATCAATAACGTCGAATCCACTGCCAAGATGTTTGATAATCCGGAGATCTGGACGGATCCGGATGTTCTGAAAAGTGTTCCGGCGGTTTATCGAGACCTGATCAACGATCCCGCCGTTCGAACCCGGCTGATGTCTCGTCGGGAGCGTTCCCGCCAGAGCTACGAAAATAGATTACGCACGGTCAAGGTCCTTTACGACATGGGTGTGAACATCCTGGTCGGAACGGATTCAACCGGCGCCCCTCATCGCATGTTTTATGGATTCGATATTCACCGTGAACTGGAGCACCTGGTTCGGGCCGGAATGAAGCCCATGGACGTCATCGTGGCGGCCTCTCGCAAGGCCGCTGAGTACCTGGGCCGGGAGAAGGACCTGGGAACGGTCGAGGCGGGAAAGATCGCCGATCTACTGATTCTGACGGGAAATCCCCTTGAAGATATCCGCGATTCCAGATCCATTGAGCAGGTGATCTATGCCGGGAGGTTCATTGATCGGGATAATCTGCCCATGCTGGATCCCTTTAAAGAGGGCCTGGTGTCGACCGGGAAAAAAGAGCAGACCATTACCGATCAGCAGGTGCAGGGAGAGGTAGCGGCTCGATTTCCCTCCGACCAGGGCAGGGAGTTGGTCCTGACCCAGTGCTCCGGTTGTCACAGCCTCCAGGTCATCTTAGAGCAGCGCAAGAGCAAATCGGAGTGGGAAACGACTGCTGCGAGCATGCTGGGAGAAGGCAATCAGGACATGGACGAGATGGTGGGGTATTTGAGCAGACACTTCGGACCTTAATCCCTGACCCCTGACCAGGCCGCTCCTGGAGCGGCCACTTCATAGTTCCTCCTGTTGTGATCCAATGGTGTCATGCAGAGATGCGGTGGTCGGAGTTGGATCGGTAGGGGGGCGCACGGCCTGCGCCCTTCTTAGCTTCACAGATCTACCTGTGGGCGCACATCTGTGCGCCCCTACATCACCGGCACGATTGTGTAGCGGCCGCTCTGCGAGCGGCCCTTCGGAATCGGCGCACTGAGGTGCCTCCCATGCTACGAACTCTTCATTCTGGACTCTGGATTCTTCTTGCCGTGCGTTCGGTCACTTTCAATCCGGAGATGACCCTCTCCCCTCTCTCTGGTAGAATACCTCGGCCCGAAGGAGGCATTAACCACATTCTAAAAGGACGATTATGAAAGCAAAAACTCTTTTGACATCCTTGAGTCTCACCCTTGCACTTGTCATCGGTACATCGATCCCAGCCTTCTCCGGCCCTGCACCTCAGAGTGCCGCCGATCTGGCCTCCCAGCTGCCTCCAGGCGAGGGCAAGGGGTATGTTCAGACCATCTGCACCAGCTGCCATGGGCTGGGTCTGATCGTTGCCCAGCAAAAAACGAAGATTGGATGGGAAGCTACCGTCTACGATATGCTGGGAAGGATCTCAGCTGGAATGGACCGTGAGGCGGATATCATATCCAGCTATCTTTCCGCTCATTTTGGAGTGGAACCCGCCCCCTCAGTAGTGGACAATACGATGGATGAGTCGGCTTCAAGCGCTGTGGAGATCAAGATCTATCACCAGGTGGTCTTTCGCTTCAAGCCGGAGGTCAGCGTCGATCAGATCCAGCACGTTCTGGACACGGGCAGGGCAATGTTGGAGAGCATTCCCGAAGTGGCCACGGTGATCGTGGGCACGGTGGCGCAGCAGGATTCAGACTATACCCACGGACTGGTGACCGGGTTCAAAAATAATGAGGACCTGCAAAGCTATCGTAGTCATCCCGACCACCGAGACTGGCTCACCGACATCTACCGTCCCCTGGTTGAAGAGAGCCTGGTGACGGACATCGTCGCTCCTTAGTGGGCGCTACGTTAGTTAGTTGGAGCGATCCTTGAGGGCCTGATAGGTGGAGATCACCGCCTGATCGGGTCTCAGATCAGTCTCGGCGGCGAAATCGGGATGAAGGTACATCGGCCTTCCCCCCAGAATCGTCATGAGAGACTGGATCTCGGAGATATCTTCTTCCGGAATGCTCATATAGTCTTTGTCGAGGACCACCAGATCGGCCAATTTGCCCTCTTCGATCGAACCCAGTTGGTCCTCTCGAAGAACGTATTCGGCGCCCCAGAGGGTGAGGGTCTTCAAGGCGGTAGTCCGATCGATCCGTTCGTGAGCTCCCCAAACCTTTCCGTCCACTACGCGAGTGATCAGCATCTCCAGTTCACCCCATACATATTCGTCGCGGTCCATCTCAAAGGCCACGTGGATTCCGGCGTCGATCATGCTTTTGACCGGGACCAGATACTGGTTGGCGATCTCCTCGCCATAAGATCGAGCGATACTCGGATAATTGGCGATGTACTTGGGGGCACAGCTCCACACCACCCCCATGCGGGCGGCTCTCGCAATGTCCTCCGGATTGACCAGCGTGCAGTGATCCAGAGCCCAGTTCTGGACCGATGAGGGTCTTTCCCGGTTCACCTGCTCCAGCGCCGTTAAATAGAGCTCCTGTGCCCGATCCCCGGCCACATGCATGTTGGCCACTCGGTGGCCGTACCGGGCCACTTCAAAAAGCCACTCCCGGTAGTAGTTGCCGCTAATGGGTGCGCCTCGGCCCACGCTTCCTCGATACTCCAGATCCAGATGACACTGACCACTGGGATACCAGGCACCGATAAGGGAGAGTCCCATGGTGCCCTGATCGCCGGCGGCGTCGTTGTTTCTTTCCAGGGCAGTACATTGTCGAGCACCGCTTCCGTCCAGACCGACGGGGGTGACCGAGGCCATCCACACCATGGCGCTTCCCTCGCCTCTGGTGGTGTTCGCCAGACGCTCCCCCACGTCGGGGCGTCCGAACAGCCAATTGGCACCGTAGGCCATTCTGGTCTTCAGTTCTCCGTTGGATTCGAGCAGGCGATAGGCTTCGACGCTTTCCGGCTGCAGTTTGGTGGAAACGGTGGTGATCCCCATGGCACTCCACTCTTCCAGCTTCTTGTTATAGACCGGAGCCAGGACCTCAGGGGCCGGTTGGGGTCGAAATTCGGTCATCACCAGTCGGCTGGCGGGAGGCTCCAGATGCCCATCGGGTCTGCCCTGGTCATCCACCCAGTAGCGACCGTACCTGGTGATGAAGTCGCCGTACTTATTCCACAAAATGTCGATCGCCTTGCTGTTGACGAAATACCCGTTTTCGATGGGAATCCCCATGGAAAGAACGATGGGATTGTTGGGGCTGACCTTGTCCAGTTCCCAGCGATCCAGTTGATCGAACAGGATTTCGACGTGCTTCCGGTCACTGATGCCCCGGGAAGAGAAGTGAACCCATTCTCCGGGTTGGACGTCAATGGCATCCAGGGTTCGACGGATCTGGTTGAGCACATCGTCGGTCGATTGGACAACCCGAAAGTTGATGGGATAGTTGCGCATCTGATCGGAGCTCAGCTGTCCACCATAGGCTCGTTGTGCGTAGCTTTGCACGTGGGAGTGGGTGTCGATCAGACCTGGGACCACGGTTTTACCTTTCAGGTCAATCCTTACCGTGTTCGGACCCGCTTGTCTCAGGACTTCGGCGATGCTGCCCACCGACGCGATTTTGCCGTCGCGGATGGCCACGGCTTCGGCCACCGTGAAATCCTCATCGACTGTCAGGATCTCGCCGTTGTGCAAGATCATGTCGGCGCGCTCCTGGGCTAATCCTGAGGTCACGCCCAGCAACAAAACGATTCCCAAAAAAGTACCAACTCGCTTGAACATGTGTTTCCCCTTACTTTTTCTCCCCGCCACCAACCTGGTCTTGCCCGATCTTCCGGTATTCCTCGTTAAGAGCGATTCCCAGGGCGTCGGCAAGCCGATTGAGATAATTCATTATGCCGATAATGGCAGTTGCATCCACGATGTCCTCGTCTGAAAAGCCATGACCTCGGAGTTGTCCCAGGTCTTCCGCCGTGCAGGTATGGCCCTGCAGATTGACCTTATCGGCGAAATCCAGCAGCGCCCGCGTGGCTTCATCCATAGGCGCCTGTCGATAATCCTTCTTGACGGCTTCGGCCAGTTCCCGGTCTCCCAGCTCGGCACGGAGAAACTCCCCGTGAGCTTCGACTCAGTAGTGACATTGATTGCCGGCTGAGACCACCACGGCAATCATCTCCTTCTGGGAGCGGGTCAATCCCGAAGGACCGTACATCAGGGTGTTGAAGAGGGGAACCCAGCCGCGAGTGACATCGGGGCGAATGCTGGTGGATTTCAAGATATTGGGGATCCAGCCGCGTTGTTTCTGGAAGCCCTCGTAAAGACTTTTGACGTAGCCGGTGGCCTCTTCCGGATGGACGGTGTCAATCCAGGCAATGTCTTCGATCTGAGCGGTGCTGTCACGCTTGGGATCTTCTTTAGTCATGGTGTTCTCTCTTATTTAAAGTGCCCTGAATCTTACCACCAAGACACCAAGTCAGCTACCACCAAGACACGGATTTCTTCACCACAAAGGCACCAAGAAGAGAAAGACAACTGAAAAGACGAAGGCACTGGGTGTCTCTGTGGTGCTAGCGGGGATGGCGGCGGTAAACGGCGGCGTAGACACTGCGGAAGGGGGATACGCAGTAATCCTCAATCAGTTGTTTGCCGGCAATGGGGTGGGCACAGAGTTCCTGGGTAAAAGAGTCGCTGACACGAAAGGAAAGGCGCATGATATCGGCCTTTTTCTCATGCCGCTCAACCTGGAAAGCCTTTTCCAGGCTGGGCTCCAGCTTAAAAATTTCTTCATAGGAATGGCTTCTCAGCTGATAGGGCGAGGTAACTGGGTGCGTTTCCACTTCCCGGTAGTGGGAGAGCAGGGAGGATTGGAAATCCTGGTAGTTGAAGTTCTCAACCTTGTTGTTGACGCTGATTTCGATGACACAGTGCTGATCGTCGCAATACGACCTGAGGCCGTAGGTGAAATCGAGCTCGTCTTTATTGAATTTGATGCGATGACCGGCTACATCGTGGAAATATTTGAGCTCCGCTTCTCTGGTGGAGGGGTGCGATTGGCGCTCGAGCTCCTGCTCCGTGAGATAATGTCCGGCTACCCGTTCGTACCACTCGTCGATGATCTGGCCCAGGACCTCCTCTATGCCTGTATAGACCTGTTTTATTTTGCTCTTGGTCGTCACCATATCTTGTCGCTCGAGCCGCAGGATATTGTAAACCAGGTTGGGCCGAGGGGCAACAGGCCGGTGTGGGGACAGACGAAGATGAGGCACGGTTAGGCCTCAATTGAGCCTTACAAGTAGGTGTGCTCAGTGGTAGGATGGGTTTTACGGACATGTGTTTCAGAGTTTTCCTGCTTCTGGCCATCCGGGTGCTTACCTCTTGCGGAGGCCCGGCAAGAATTTAAAAACTTCCGGTTCCCCGGGAGAGCTTGCTGCAGGCCTATCGCTTGATGGCCGAAGGCGATCAGCTGGCGCTGGCAGGACAGGCCCATTTTTCTTTACTCAAATACCTGGAAGCTTCTCGGCTGAATCCCTACCATGAGGTGATCTTCAACAGGCTGGCGATCGCCTACTCACGCTTGAGTCAATTTCGGCAGGCAGGAGAAGCCATTGATCGCTCGATTCGCCTGGAACCCAGCTATGCCTTTGCCCACAATACAAGAGGCATCATCCACCTGGCCGATGAATTTCACCAGTCAGCGATCAGTTCCTTCAAGGAGGCGATCAAGCTCAGGCCGGAAGAGGCTAATTTCTACGTCAATCTGGGACACGCCTACCTGAGAGTCAACCAGTATGAGGAGGGGTTGAGAACTTACCAGTTGGCACTTCAGCTGGATCCGGAAATCCTGGGCAAGTCTGACGTGATCGAACTCTCCTACCAGGATCGCCAGCAAGCGAGTTCGGAGCGTTTTTACCAGATGGCCCGGATCTTTGCCGAGTTGGGAGATAAGGCCACCTGTCTGGACTATCTGGGAAAGGCCCTTTCAGCAGGTTTTTCAGACGGCCGAAGACTATTGGGGGATACCGCGTTTGAACAACTCTACGATGATGTGGAGTTCGTTGATTTGATGACTCTTTATGGGATAGAAGGAAATTAGTTCATCAGGCGGCGAATGCGCTTCTCCAGTTCGGTCCGAGTCACGAAGTGCGAGGACGACAAATCCAGGTCTTCGTCCAAAGCACGCCTCACCTCGAACCGGGAACTCTGGGTCAAAATGTCCTGTACCTCGGCGGAAGTCAGGCTGGATGGATGGGGTCCCAGAGGAGAAATCCAAACCTCTTCTTCTCCACACTTGCAACCGATGACCAGCTGGTTTTGCTGGCAGAAGAACTCCAGGTAGTCTAGCGTGATCCAGTTGATGTTTTTCATTCAAGCTCCTTCGGGCTAATAGTTGAGTATATTGGTATGACTAAAAGCCACTGGTCTTCGACCAGTGCGTTCCATGTTCCACGTTCCACGAAAACAGAAGTGGAGAAGCGCGCTTGGCGCGCAGAAAAACTCCTCGCTGAAGTTCGGAGTGGAGAAACGCGCTTCGCGCGTGGAGAAACACCTCACTGACGTTCGGTGTGGAGAAGCAAGCCTCACGTGCGGAGAACCAGACCAGTTCAATCATAAAACTTCGATTTTGGAAGTCGTTTCGGATTTCGGATTTCGGATTTTCTGTCAGCCGACAAGGGCTTGAGCGGCTCTCCGGAATCGGCGCACTGAGGCGTCTCCCACACTCCGGACCCAATGTCAGAGGAAATGGATCACAATCCTCTGCCTGTGGTCTGTGGTCTGTGGTCTGTGGTCTGTGGTCTGTGGTCTGTGGTCTGTGGTCTGCCGCCGGTCAGCGCCTCCCACACGCTGGCTTCCCGAAGGAACGAAGGAACGAATTCACTCCCCTTGTGAATACTGGAGCGAT
>JAYZBY010000137.1:0-13818 GCA_036338555.1 Acidobacteriota bacterium
AGGCCATGGAGGGCAACCTTTGCCGCTGTGGAACCTACACACGCATCAAGAAGGCCATCAAACAGGCGGCCCAGGGGGTGCAAGCATGAAAAGCACGCTGGATCGAAGAGAGTTTTTAACCCGAACGGGATTGACGCTGGCAGTCGTCGCGGCACCTTCCGGATTGGAAGTCCTGGCCATGGGCAAAGCGGACGATTCATCGGACACCTTCTCTCCCACGGCCTGGTACACCATTTCCCCCGACAACAGCATCACGGTGATGGCATCCAAGGTGGAGATGGGTCAGGGGACTCATACCGCCCTGGCCATGCTGGTGGCCGAAGAACTGGAAGCCGACTGGAGTCAGGTTCGAACCGAACAATCCCCGGTCCTCCAGGAATACTACGACCCTCCCCGCAAGACCGGTATGGTGACGGCTGGTAGCGGCAGTATCCGAGGAATGTATGAGCACTTGAGAAAGGCCGGTGCGGCCGGTCGGGAGATGCTGGTTCAGGCGGCTGCCACCCAGTGGAAGGTGCCCACCAGCGAGTGTGAGGCCAGTCAGAGCCAGGTCCATCACAACTCCAGTGGTCGGAGTCTCAGCTACGGAGAGTTAGTAGAGGAGGCCTCGCAGCTTGCGGTACCGGAGCAGCCTCGCCTCAAGGAGAAAAGCGAGTTCAAGCTTCTCCGCACTCCTGTCCAGCGACTGGATCTCCCGGACAAGATCAATGGAAAGGCCAAGTTCGGGATCGACACCTTCGTCCCGGGAATGGTGTACGGGGCGATTGCCCGTCCTCCCGCCTACGGAGCCCAGGTGGTGTCCTATGACGAGGCGGCGGCCAAGGCGGTCCCGGGCGTGCAAAACGTGGTCAAGATCGACCGGGGAGTGGCCGTCTGTGCCGACACACTGGATGCCGCCTGGAAAGGGAAAAAGGCTCTCAATGCTCAATGGGATAAGGGAGTTCGTCCCGATCTGAACACCCAGAACATGGAACAGTATTTGACGGGCCGGCTGGATGAACCCGGTGTTTCGGCACGCCAGGACGGCGACGTCGCGGCAGCCCTCGAGCAGGCCGACCAACGACTTGAGGTGGAATACTTTCTACCCTACCTCTCCCACGCCAACATGGAACCCATGAACTCCACGGCGGATGTGCGTGAAGATGGTTGTGACCTCTGGTCTCCCACTCAGGCCCAGACTCGGGCCCTTGAGTCGGTCAAGGAAATTACGGGTCTGGAGACCGATCAGATCCACGTCCACCCCACCTATTTGGGTTGCGGACTGGGCCGCCGGGCACAGACCGACTACGACCGGGAGGCAACCGAGCTCAGCAAAGCCGTGGGACGGCCCGTGAAGTTAATCTGGACCCGGGAAGAGGACATGCGGTACGGCCTTTACCGTCCTGCCAACTTCCACCGGATTTCCGGAGCCCTGGATGGCCAGGGCCGAGTGACCGCCTGGTCTCATAAGGTGGCGGCTGGTTCCTTCTTCACCTTTCCCAACAATCCCGATATCGACGTAGCCGCCGTGTCCGGATTGAGGGATCTCCAGTATGGGGTTCCCAACGTGTCGGTTGACTACATGAAGCCGGATCTGCCGATCCCCGTGACCTTCTGGCGATCGGTCGGCAATTCCCACAACGGCTTCACGGTGGAGAGCTTCATGGACGAACTGGCCCATGCGGCCGGCAAGGATCCCGTGGAATTCCGACTCGAACATCTCAAACATGACCGCCGCTCGGTCCGAGTCCTCGAACTGGTGGCCGAGAAGGCAGGCTGGGGGAAACCCTTGAAGGAAGGCCAGGCCCGCGGTGTTGCCGTCTTCAACGCTTTCAGAAGCTACACGGCTCAGATTGCGGAGATTTCCGTGGATGAGAAAACGGGGAAGATCAAGGTCCACCGAGTGGTGTGTGCCATCGATTGCGGACCGTATGTCAACTCGGATACCGTCGCCGCCCAGATGATGGGCGCCGTCACCATGGGACTCAGTGCCGCCTTCAAGGAGCAGATTGAATTTGCCGATGGTGGCGTCAAGTCGGCCAACTTTGCTGATTACAACCTGCTGCGAATGAGCGAGGCTCCGGAGGTGGAAACCCACATCGTCGACAGCGATGACCCCATCGGCGGCGTCGGTGAACCGGGACTGCCTCCCACTGCACCGGCCGTGGCCAACGCCGTCTTCGCGGCTACCGGAGTTCGCATCCGAAGGCTGCCCATGACGCCTGAAAGCGTACTGGCGGAGTTGAAGAAGAGCTGACAAGGGGACTTGCGGTAGTGCTGTGGGCCGGAATCGGCGCACTGAGGCGCCTCCCACACTCCGGACTTTTGGCTGGATCAAGCGTTGCACTAGTAGGGGCGCACGGCCGTGCGCCCTTCTTGGCTTGACAATCCTTGCTGTGGGCGCAAGGCCTTGCGCCCCTACTACAGGCTGCTAGAACTCGCTGCTTCTGTCAGACGGCCTGCTCTCTTGTAGCGCCCGCTCTTCGGAGAGCAACCGCAACGGCTCGACGTAAAAGCACCCCGATAAGATGACGCTTATAGTCCACCGAGCCCCGGATATCTGCCAATGGATCGCATTCGGCTGAAGCTGCCGATGCTGCCTCTTTGAGAAGGTCATCGGAAATCGGGTGATTCCTCAGCAAGGCCTCGGCCTTCTTTGCGCGCAGGGCAGTCACGCCCACAGCACCCATGGCAATCACGATTTCACCACAGTTACCATTCTTGTCCAGTGTCAGCTGAACACCAATGCTGGCCACCGCAAAGTCGCCTGCCCGGCGTTCGAACTTGATATAGGCTCCCCCACTACCTTGCGGAGGAACGGGCACCAGGATCTCGGTGATCACCTGGTCGCCGTCCAGAGACGTCAAATAGGCGTCGACCAGCAGTTCACCCATTCCAAGCGTGGCTTTCCCGCTGGAGCTGACGGTATTGATCCGTGCGCCCAGCGCCATCAGCGCAGGCGCCAGATCTCCGGCAGGATCGGCATGGGCCAGACTTCCGCCCACCGTACCCAGATTGCGAACCTGTACATCGGCCACCACGCTGACGGCGTCATGGAGGAGGGGAAGCTTGGATTTGACCAGTTCCGATTCCTCGATCTCCGTATGACAACTCAGTGCCCCGATGAAGATCTCGTTTCCCTGCCCAGCAATGCCCGACAGGTCCGGAAGTTTATCCAGGTCAATCACATACCTGGGACTGGCCAGCCTCAACTTCATGAGCGGGATCAGGCTTTGGCCGCCTGCCAGAACCCGGGCTTCCTCGCCGTACTTTGTCAGTAATTCAATCACCCCCGCGAGTGTGTCCGGGCAAAAGTACTCAAAACTCTGTGGATACACCAGGTTCTCCTTTTCTCAGCCCTTGCATTCGGTACGGTTTTAACAGCAACTCTCGAGTGAGTAAAGTGTGAGAGGTCAGGGGTCAGCGCTTATCTCCAGGACCACATGCTCATGTTTGCAGTGCAGAAATGCAAAGAAATGCATCTGCCAGCCGTACTTTTTGAGAAAAATGCCGTGCCTCCTCCTTTTCCTAGGGGGAAACAATCCGAGCCTCACCCTCGACAGTAGATCCCAGGATCTTCCCGCGAACCGTACAGGGTGCCAGGGTGATCCTGGCATTGTTGCGAAGACGTTTCACCTTGCCCGAATGGCGCTGGGTCCAGACACAGAGCTTGCCCTCTTTGCGAACGAACCAGACGGGTGTTGCGACGTCCTTTCCCGTTTTTCGAAAGGTGGTCAGCGAAATGTATTTGTGCCCGTGAACCACAGAGAGATGGTTGGTTGGATGTTGTTCGGACATGATTTATTTCGGTTCTGGGATTTCGAATTTAACTTCACTGCGCCACAAAAAACGTCAACGCGTTGGAGACTCCTCCCTGAGGCCTGGGATTTCTCACGATCACCCTGTAGCTGCCATAACGATCCAGCAGCCGGGCCGGAATCGTCACTTCCAGCTGGGAATAAACCGGGTTGTACACGGTCTCCCGCCGCATGGTGCTCACAACGGGTGTGCCGGGAACCCGTTCACCATCGAATTCCACCACCGACTCGTCGACCAGATTGCTTCCTTCGATGATCAGTGTCAACTCCTTATTGGGCTCACTACTCGACATCGGGTAAATCACTCGGATGAAGGGTTTGGGATTCACAAATCCGGCGCTTGCAGCAGGTTTCGGTACCGGATTAACAAAATCGGCGTGATATCCGCTGTCGATCACCCTTCCATTCTGGATTACGGTCTGGACACTTCGGGTGTTCCGGATATCCGTCAGCGGGTCCTCGCCCAGGATGATCAGATCCGCCAGTTTCCCCGCCTGCAGTGTGCCCAGATCGTCCTCCTGCAAAAACTCGAAATTGTTTTTGGTGGCTGCCTGAATGGCCTGCATGGGGGTGAGCCCCGCCTCCACCAGCAACTCCAGCTCCCGATGCAGGCAGATGCCGGGAAGAACAAAGGAGGCCGTATCGCAGCCCGCCAGCACCTTGCCACCGGCCCGGGCAAAGCGGCCGATAAATTCCTTCCGTTTTTCATATCCCTGACCGACCCGCTCTCGCTGTACCTCTGTCAACTGCTGATAGGGTTCGTAGTAGAGAACTCGATCTCTATTCTCCTGGGGAATGTAATGAAGATCGGGATCCTCGAGCAGACGCGTATCTTCGGCCAGCCATGCTTTTTGGTTTTCCGGAACCCAGCGTCCTGCCGTGTTGACCTGCTCAAACTCAATCCCAACATCACTCTCCACCAGAAGATTCACCAGATCGTCGACCCGGGTCATATCCATGTAGGCGTGATACATCAAGAAGAGGGGATAATCCACGGCAATGCCCAAACGGGTAAAACTTCGCAGTTCAGCGGCTCGGGCGGGATCGGAGATGGTGGCCAGGGCGATTCCGGAACCGTGGGCAATCCCGTCGACTCCCAACCGGGCCGCCTGCCGGGCATCCAGACTTCCAAGGTGGGCCATGACGTTGCGGCCTGCCCTGTGTGATTCCTCCACCACGGCCTGAAGTTGGTCGGGGGAGATCTCGGTGTAGGTCTTGGTGAGATTGTACTGCTCCCGGCCGGGGCCAACCGCCCGGGTGAGTCGTCGAGCCATCTCGGGGCTGGCCAGCCTGCGGATGCGCGCCGGGCTTTCCGGACTGTCCCAAATCAGCCGTCCGCTCAGAGATGAGGTGGTGGTAAAGAGTCGAGGCCCCCGCATCCGGCCGTCTCGGAGAGCATCCTTTTCCTCCATGATCCACGGGACGAAGGAATCCAGATCCACGGCCGAGGTAACGCCGTGGGCCAAGAAAAGCTCCGGCATCCAGAAATCCCAGTGAACATGGATGTCGCTGAAGCCGGGCAGGATGAATTTGCCTGACGCATCGATGACCTCAGCTTCTTGTGGGAGCTGTACCTGCCCTCTCGGACCGACGGCTGCGATTCGATTGCCTTCAATGACAAGCACCGAGTCGCGAAGCGGCGCACCTCCCGTCCCGTCAATCAGGGTACCGCCCTCGATCACCAGACGGTTTTTCTGAACCACCTCATCCTGGGCCAATAGAAGTGCGGGGAGGGCCAGAGCCAGGGCACAGATTCCACAATACCGAGCGATCATCATTCGCATCGTTTTATCCTCCATCGGTCAATGCTTCTGATCCTTAATAAATCTTCGGCCCGGGAAACCTCAACTCCCCGGGGATCATCTCACTTTACCCCATTGCTTTCCAGACACAACAAAATGAATTCGGTTTCCCGAATCAAAATCCATTTTTTGGGATTTCGGGAATATGGGAAGTCCTTTGGGAAATCCTATTAAGTCATTAATTATGAGAGTTATACATCTATAATGACCTATCTATTCTGCCCCTGGTATGACAATTGCCTTGTATTCCAGTTGAATTGAAGGGGTAGCTTAGCGTAGAATTTCAAAATTGTTTTCAGGAGTAATTAAATCAGCACAAAGAACCTAAGAAATTCAACTATCGACGAATTTAACATCATTTGTTACCAGTTTTCAGTTGACTCATTATCTCCAGATTGCCATCTGGAGGGGGGAACAAAACACCATGTTTAAGATTTTCATCAGAACAGCCTTAATGCTTGTCTTGGCCAACAGCCTGGGAGCCTATGCACTGGCTCAGGGAACCACAAGGAGTATCCTGGGCGTGGTCTATGACCAGTCCCAGGCCGTGCTTCCCGGTGTGGAAATCACAGCAACCAACACCGACACCGGCCTCACCCGAACCACCCTCTCGGATGACCAGGGACGCTACATCCTTGCTCAATTGAGAGTCGGGCCCTATGCGATCCAGGCCGAACTGCCCGGCTTCCAGACCTCGGTTCACGAGGTTGCTCTGACCCTGGCGGGAGACGTGGTGGTGGATCACACCCTGACGGTTGGCGCCGCGGGGACCGAGATCGTGGTTACCGGAGAGGCTCCGCTGGTTGAGACCACCAGCAGCTCCCTGGTGGGACTGGTCGACCAGCAGCAGATCCGGGATCTACCTCTGAATGGCCGCAGCTTCACCGATCTGGTGGGACTTCAAACAGGCGTTTCCATCAACTACAACCAGCTGGGAATTGACAACGCCTCGACGGCCAAATTCAACATCAACGGAACCCGTTCCACCATGCAGTCCTTTACGCTGGACGGCACGGAACTCAGGAATCAGTGGGGCACCACCCCGGGCTCCGTTAACTCCACCATGCTGGGCGTAGATACGGTCCAGGAGTTCAACGTCATCACCGGCGTGGCCGCGGCGGAGTACGGCGGTTTTGTGGGCGGCGTGGTCAATGCCGTCACCCGCTCCGGAACCAATGAGTTCCACGGGACGGTTTACGCCTTCCACCGAAACGACAATCTGGACGCAGCCAACTTTTTCGAGAATAAGAACAGCCAGCCCAAGCCCGAGTTCAAGCGCAACCAGTACGGCTTCACGGTGGGTGGGCCTGCTATTAAGGACAAACTCTTCTTTTTCGGCAGCTTCGAGGGACTCAACGAAAGGCTGCCCACCACCCAGACCAGCCAGGTGCCCAGCCTGGACGCCCGCCAGGGCATCTTCGGGCCCGGCATCTGTGCCAACCCTGATCCGGTCACCAACTGCAACGTGACCCCCTCACCGGTCACCCAGCCGCTCCTCAATTCGTGGCCCCTGCCCAACGGCGGTTCGGCCACGCCCAATGGAGAGGCCTTTGACTACAGCTTCGCCAACCCCCGGATCACCGACGAGTACTACTACCTGGCCAAAGTCGACTGGCAGGTCACTGATTCGGACAACATCTCCGGCCGCTGGATTCTGGACGACTCCAAGATTTCCAAGTTCGGCGATACCCACGGCCAGGTTACTGAATCCAGCCAGGCCAGAAACCAGTACCTGCTGCTGGAGTGGCGGCGGATCATCTCGACCACCATCGTGAACGAGGCCCGGGTCTCCTTCAACCGCTCGCCCATCGTCACCGAACCCGACTTCACAGGGACTTCGTTTCCCGACTTCATGCAATGGAACAAGGAATCCTTCACCTTCGACGGATCCCAGGTCCGGCCGGGCGAACTTGTTATAGGTGACGACGTGGACCCTCTGGGCTATAGCCAGCGCCGGGGACGGGTCATGTTCCTGAACCGCATCCAATGGATCGACAATTTGAGCATCTCCTCCGGCGCCCACTCGCTCAAGATGGGCTTCAATATCCACCGACTCCAGCACAACTACTTTGCCAACAGCTTCCAGGCGGGTTCCTACCGGTTCACCACCATTCGCGATCTGGTGGCCAACAATACTCCCGAGGTATTCCTGGGAACCATATCCCCCGCTATCATGCGGGGGGTGCGCCATACAAAGGCGGGCTTTTACGTTCAGGACGACTGGAGGGTCCGATCCAATCTGACCTTGAACATAGGCGTACGCTATGAGCCCATGAATATACCGACCGAGGTGGGTGGAAGAATTTCCACTCTGAGGAACTCTGATGATAGAAGATTAGTGGAAGGCAATCCCATGCTCACCAAGAATCCCTCCCTGCAGAACTTCGCCCCCCGGCTGGGCTTTGCCTGGGATATCTTCGGAGACGGCAAGACCTCGGTCCGGGGCGGCTACGGCCTCTTTTATGACATGCTGGGACCGATCCACTACCGGAGCCATTCCTCATTGAATCTGCCCTTCAGCATTTTCCTCACTCGAGGAGCACCGCCCTTCCCTGATCCTGCGGAAGGCCTGGTTTTAGATGATCCCTTTGCCGTCAAGACCTCACCCTCGGTGATCTCCGACGCCATCGAACAAGGCGGGGTTCACCAGTTCCAGCTCTCCATTCAAAGAGAACTCTTTTCGGATCTGATGGTTCAGGTCAACTACAGCGGCTCGCGCGGCTACAATCTGGGTCACCTGATCGATGCCAACTTCGCCATTCCCCAGACCGACGCCAACGGCGTCTTTCCCTTCTGGCCTGCGGGTGTCGAACGCCGCAACCCATCCTTCAGCCGCCTGCGGGACTTCAGGTGGGATGCCGCCTCCTTCTACAATGCCCTCGGACTGGAGGTCAGGAAGCGCTTCAATCACGGGTTCTCGCTGCAGGGATCCTACACCTTCAGCAAGAGCATCGACGATGCCTCCTCCACCAGCGTGGCAGATACCGGAGGCACTCCCAACGGAGCCACACACTTCCCCGACGACATCAAATTCGACCGGGGCCTCTCCGGCTTCGACGTGCGGAATCGTCTGGTCCTGAATGGAAGCTGGGACCTTCCCGGCAACAACCTGAGCGGAGCGGCCAGGCACATTCTGGGAGGATGGACCCTCAACGGCATTTGGACAATGGCCACCGGCAACCACGCCACCGTTCAGATGGCCTTCGTGAACACCAGCCGCAGCCAGGGATCATCGGGTGACATTGCAGACCCGGTCGACCGACCCAATCTGATTCCGGGCGGGAACAACAACCCGGTCCTGCACGGCGGAAGGAATCCCGACCAGTACTTTGACCACACTCAGTTTCAACCTGCCCCTCCGGGATACCTGGGCAACCTGGCCCGAGGAACCATTGAAAATCCCGGGATCAACACCATTGATTTCTCCCTTCACAAAAGCGTCGACCTAGGAGAGAGCCGGCGCCTGGAATTCCGGGCCGAGTTCTTCAACATCTTCAACCGAACCAACTTCTCGCAGGCCGGGACCTTCTTCGGTGGCAACATCTGGCTTTACCTGCGGTTGGGACCCGAGGGAGCACCCTTTATTCCTCTCTCCTCAGCCCTCAAGCTGACCACCACCGCCACCACCTCAAGGCAGGGACAGTTCGCGCTGAAGCTGCACTTCTAAGGGTTGGAATTTCAAGTTCCAGGTCCAAAGGGGCGAGCCTCCACGGCTCGCCCCTTTTTTTTGTGTGATTGCCGAAGGGATGTCGGTCGGAATCGGCGCACTGGGGCGCCTCCCACATTCCGAAGGGCCGGGCCGCTCATAGAGCAGCCGCTACAAGACCTTGCAGGCTGAGGTAGAAGCGGACGCGATGAAATCCCTGGACAAACAGTCTGCCCAGGAGGTACAAATCAGTTGAACTCTTCGAGGCTAGGAGCAAAATGAATCTTCCCAGCAAGATCACCATCGTGGAGGTGGGTCCCCGCGACGGCTTTCAAATGGAGCCGGTCTTCATTCCCACCGAAAAGAAGGTGGAGATCATCAATGCCATCTCCAGAACCGGTGTCCGAATCGTCGAGACGACCTCCTTCGTCAATCCCCGGGTGATCCCCCAGATGGCAGATGCAGCCGAGGTGATGCAAGGCATCGACCGCGCTCCCGGTGTGCGCTACACCGCCCTGATTCCCAATCTGAAGGGTGCCGAAAGGGCCCTCGCCTCCGAGGTGGACGGCCTGCGACTGGTGGTGTGTGTCAGCGAGAGTTACAACCAGAGGAATGTGGGCAAAAGCGTGGCGGACTCCCTGCTGGATCTGGAAAAGGTGTTGAAGCTGGCCGAGCAACAGAGCACGCCCGTGGATGTGGCGATCGGCCTGAGCTTCGGCTGTCCACTGGAAGGTCCTGTTCCACCCCGGGAGGTCTTCTCCCTGGTGGAACGACTCGTCGATATGGGTTTTCAGGAACTCACGGTTGCGGACACCGTCGGCGTCGCCAATCCTCAGCAGGTCGGGGAGATGATGCGAAAACTTCTGGCCCAGTTCCCTGCCATTGTTTTTGCCTTGCACTTCCACGACACCCGCGGTCTGGGTCTGGCCAACGTGATGGCAGGTCTGGAGGAGGGGGTGACCCACTTTGACTCCTCGATCGGGGGCCTGGGGGGATGTCCCGTGAATCCGGGGGCAACAGGCAACATCGCCACCGAAGATCTGGTGAACATGCTCAATGAAATGGGACTGGAGACGGGAGTGGATACGGATAAGGTCATGGCCTGCTCCCACATCGTTCAGGAATTCCTGGATCGATCCCTACCCAGTCATGTTCTCCAGGCCGGAACGCGCGCTCAGCTTTATGAAAAGAGCGGCTCGGGCTAGAACCGAGATTTCTAAACCGGGCTGGAACTGAAGGCTTTCAGCTCAGACCACCGACTCGATGCGCCGAATTGGGGAATTCTTAAGCGAATGCAGCCGCAAGTACACTCCCGACTCGTTCGTCTTCGCCCTCCTGTTGACGCTGTTAGTGTACGGGCTCGGCCTGATCCTTACCGACCACGGCCCCTTTCAACTGATCCGGGACTGGTATGGGGGTTTCTGGAATCTTCTGGCCTTCGCCATGCAGATGGTCCTGATTCTGGTCACCGGTTATGCCCTGGCCAGCGCTCCGGTGATCGAACGGCTCATGACCCGTCTGGCCGACAAACCCGGCAGCGGAGCCCAGGGAGTCGCCCTGGTGGGGCTGGTGGCAGGTCTGCTGGGATGTCTGAACTGGGGTCTGTCTCTGATCGCCGGTGCCTTGCTGGCACGCAAAGTCGCCATCTCCGCTCGAGCCCGGGGCATCCGGATCCACTACCCGCTGGTGGCGGCCGCCGGGTATCTGGGCCAGTTGGTGTGGCACGGAGGGCTTTCCGGATCAGCCCCTCTTTTAGTGAACACCAGCGGGCACTTTCTGGAACAGAGCATCGGCATCGTTCCCTTGTCGGAAACCATCTTCCGCCCCTTCAATCTGGTTGTGACTCTGGGCATCCTGATCATCGCCCCCCTGGTTTTAATGAGCATGCATCCCAGTCAGGAAGAAGTCGAGGAGATGGATCCGGAGGAATCTGTCGAAGCGGAAGTGCCGCCCATCCAGGGATCTGACCTCAAGAATAGGCTGGGAAACAGCCGGGTACTGGTGGGAATTATCGGTCTTGCCGGACTGGCATTTCTGGCCGATTTTTTCTGGCATCAGGGGCTGGGGTCCCTTGATCTCAATCTGGTCAACTTCACCCTGTTGATGCTGGGACTGCTGCTCCACGGAACACCGGCCGGCTACGCAAAAGCCGTGGGAGGAGGAGCCCAGGCCGCCAGCAGCGTGATTCTGCAATTTCCCTTCTATGCGGGAATCATGGGGATGATGAGCTATTCCGGGCTGGCTGCGGTGATCGCCCAGGGGTTTGTGGCCATCTCCACAACTTTGAGTTACCCGTTCTGGAGCCTGTGCAGTGCCGGCATGATCAACCTGATGGTGCCCTCCGGCGGAGGCCAGTGGGCGGTGCAGGGACCCATCGTGGTGGAGGCGACCCGGGTGCTGGGGGTGGATGTGGGGAGAAGCATCATGGCCGTGGCCTTCGGGGACCAGCTGACCAACATGATCCAGCCTTTCTGGGCGCTGCCCCTGCTGGGCATCACCCGGCTTCGAGCCGGAGACGTGCTGGGTTATACCGCCGTGGTAATGATGGTGGTCTTTGTGGTGATGGTTCTGGGAATCAGCTTCCTTCCATAATGACACGAGAACAGAAAACGGACCGCATCTTGGAAGGGACCCGCCTTTGGGAGCCTTCCGAAAAGAGGAAGGCCCAGGCCAATGTCACCCGCTATCTCGAGTGGTTGAAGGAGAAAAAGGGACTCACCTTTGGATCCTATCAGGAACTGTGGCGATGGTCGGTCACCGATCTGGAAGGCTTCTGGGTCTCGATCTGGGATTTTTTCGAGGTGCGGGCCCATCAACCCTACCGTGAGGTACTCTCCCACAGCACCATGCCCGGTGCCCGATGGTTCGCGGGAGCCCACTTGAATTACGCCGAACATGCGCTGCGGCGCCGGGACCAGCACCCGGCCCTTCTCTCAGCGGGAGAAGATCAGCAGCTGGCCACCCTGACCTACGGGGAACTCTACCGACAGACCGCATCGGTGGCGGCCGGCCTTCGTGAACTGGGGGTTCAAAAGGGTGACCGCGTCGCCGCGGTCCTACCCAATATTCCCCAGGCGCTGGTCGCTTTTCTGGCCACTGCCAGCCTGGGTGCCGTGTGGTCGAGCTGCCCGCCGGAGTTCGGGACTCGAAGCATTGTAGAACGCTTTGCTCAAATCGAGCCTCGGGTCCTGATCGGCGTCGACGGTTACCGCTACAAGGGAAAGCAACACCACTGCCTGGAGTCTGTCGCGGCTATACAAGGCGCGATTCCATCGCTGGAGACCACCATCCTGGTGCCTCATCTGGGCATCGCTGCTTCCGCCACAAAGGCTTCGGGTATGCGACTCTGGGACGAGCTTCTCTCCCAGGAAGAGTCCTTGATCTTTGAGGCCGTACCCTTTGATCATCCCTTATGGATTTTGTACTCATCCGGGACCACGGGTCTTCCCAAACCCATTGTCCAGAGCCAGGGCGGGATCCTTCTCGAGCATCTCAAGGAGCTCTCCCTTCATCTGGACCTGTCCGAGAAGGACCGGTACTTCTGGTTCACCAGCACCGGATGGATGATTTGGAACCTTCTGATCGGCGGGCTTCTGGTGGATGCCACGGTAGTGCTTTATGAAGGAAGCCCGGCTTACCCCGACCTGAACGCACTGTGGCAACTCAGCGAACGTGCCAAGACCACCTACTTTGGAACCAGCGCCTCCTATATCGAGTTGTGTATCAAGTCCGGCATCCACCCGGCGGCCCACTTCAACCTGGACGCCCTCACCGGGCTGGGATCAACCGGAAGTCCTTTGTCGTCGGAAGGCTTCGCCTGGGTCTATGAAAAGGTGAAAGGGGATCTGCTGCTGGGTTCGCTCAGTGGAGGGACCGATATGTGTACCGGTTTTCTCGGACCCTCTCCCCTGCTGCCGGTTCGCGCGGGAGAAATCCAGTGTTGCCAGCTGGGAGTTCAGGCGCAAAGTTACGATTCAAATGGAAAGGCGGTCGTCGATCAGGTAGGCGAGCTGGTAATTGAGCAACCCATGCCCTCCATGCCCATCGGCTTCTGGAACGACCCGGGAGATCTGCGCTACAAAAAGAGTTACTTCCAGGATTTTCCCGGAGTGTGGCATCATGGTGACTGGATCAAGTTCACCCCACAAGGGAGCTGCGTCATCTACGGTCGCTCCGACTCCACCCTCAACCGCGGCGGTGTTCGAATGGGGACCAGCGAGTTTTACCGGGTGGTGGAGGAGCTCCCCGAAGTGGTGGACAGCCTGGTAGTGGATATCGGGCCGTCAGGGGAAGAGGGCCGTCTGCTCCTTTTCCTGGTGCTGTCGGAAGAAGCCACCCTTGTCCCGCTCTTTGAGAGCCGTATCCGGGAGGTGATCAGCCGGGAACTCTCTCCCCGTCACCTTCCCGATCAGATCTACCAGATCCCTGAAGTCCCCCGGACCCTGAGCGGAAAGAAGCTGGAAGTGCCCATCAAGCGCATTCTCTCTGGCATTCCGCTGGAGCAGGCATGCTCCAAAGAAGCCGTGGCCAATCCGGAAGCGCTCCGGTTTTTCTCAGAATTGTCCTAATTAGG
>JAYZBY010000138.1:0-17537 GCA_036338555.1 Acidobacteriota bacterium
TTCCCCCCCACAGGTGAGTCCTACCGACCACGCCTTTTCGTCGGTAATGCCGAATTTAACCAGCTTGGGAGTGCCCGATTCGATGACCTCGCGGGCTTCTTCAACCACCGCACCCTCCACGCAGCCGCCACTGACCGAACCAACGATGTCGCCGCCCGAAGATACCGCCAGCTTGGCACCCAGAGGGCGTGGTGCAGAACCGTAAATTTTCACCACGGTGGCGATGGACACCTTCAGGCCTTCTTTCTGCCACCGTTCAACATCCTTGAGAATTTCGCGCATCTTCAGTTTCCTCTAACGCTGATCTTCAACCAGCGTGTTCCACGTTCTACCTTTCCCGGAGTGTGGGAGGCGCCTCAGTGCGCCGATTCCGGAAGCCGCTCTGCGAGTGGCTCTTCACATCGCCCCTACAGGGATCCCGAACTCTGGACTCTACCGGTCAGCCCTTCCTCCCGACTTCTATCTCCTGACTCCTATCCCTCAGGGCGCACGGCCGTGCGCCCCTACACTTATTTTTACATAAACTGGAGGCCGTGGAAGACGGAAACGACAATGGAAAGGATCGTCAGTCCAACGCAAACCAGGGCCGCAATCTGGTGGTCGATGCGTTCGGGCTGCAAGGGGTCCAGCCACTGAGCAACGAAATAACCACCGACAAACCCACCCAGATGGGCCCAGTTATCGATGCCCGACATGATCAGTCCAAAAACGCCGAGAATTAGGGCAAATCTCAGGGCCTGCTGCCCCAGGGCACTGCCAACCCCTCGGCGTCCCGAGTACACCAGTGCTCCAAGCAGGCCAAAAATAGGGGCGGAAGCGCCGATGGTGAGCTCCGCGCCTTTCAAGGGCCAGGGCAGGAATTGAAACAATCCCATCCAGCTGCTCAGAAAAAATCCGGTGATGGATGAGACGGTGTAGATGATGACGGTCCGCCCGATACCATAGGTGTCGGCGGTAACCGGGGCCAGAGATCGAACCCACATCATATTAAAAAGGATGTGAATCAATCCTCCGTGGAGCCAGGCCGCACTAATGACGGTCCACCACCTTCCAGCCTGAAACAGAGGCATCGATCCACTGGCACCGAAAAGGAAAAGACTGGCCTGGCTGGGTGCGAGAAAGGACATGAAGCCGCCGCTACGAATCCCGGCGGGATAGCTCACAAGGGTGGCAATGTACAGTGCGACGCACCCCCCGATCACGATCTGGACGAAGCCCAGATCCTGTCCCAGTCGGCGCAAAGCCGAGGTGTAGCCCCACATCCCCGGATTGGGACGACCGCAGTAAAAGCACTTTTCTTCACCGACGCCGACCAATCGATGACAGTTGGGACAGACCACCGATCCTTCAGTTTGACGTTTGAACATATCGCGAGTGTACTCTATTGTTCCATGGCTCTATTGTTCTGACCAATGCCTCAGGCGGCGAATCCGGAGGGCCGCTCATAGAGCGACCGCTACACGATCGTGCCACCTGCACCTCTTTTTCTCCACACCGAGCACCAGCGCGAGGTGTTTCTCCACGCCGAGCTTCAGCGAGGTGTTTCTCTGCGCGCGCAGCGCGCTCTAATCTCCTGACGCCATTCCGTCTTTTCGAGATTCGCTGGCTCCTCGGTATACATCGTCAACGGCATCGTATCCGATCGCCTGATAACCTCCAAAGTCGCCTTCAGAGGAGACCAGGCGATGTCCTCTTGCTGCCAACCCTTTCCGAACCTCTTCGGGAACCCCGGATTCCAGCGCCAACTCTCCCCCGTCTCTCATGATGCTTCCTGTCTCGGAGGAAGACCCGCGGTGGAAAAAACGAGGTGCGTCTCCCGCTTCCTGCAGGTTCATTCCAAAATCAATGAGGTTGATGAGAATCTGCACGTGTCCCTGGGGCTGCATTGATCCGCCCATGACGCCGAAGCTCAAAAAAGGCTCGCCCTCCCGGGTCACGAAGGCGGGAATGATGGTGTGCAAAGGCCGCTTGTGAGGCGCATAACTGTTGAAGTGTCCCTCCTCGAGATTAAATAGAGCTCCCCGGTTTTGCAATCCGAATCCCAGGCCGTCCGGGACCAATCCCGATCCAAAGCCCGCGAAGTTGCTTTGAATCAGGGAAATCATGTTGTGATCCTGATCCGCCACGGTCAGGTAAATGGTATCACCCGTCTGGAGTTTGGGGTCACCGGCTGGAATCTCGGATGAAGCCTTCTCCGGGTCCAGCAGTTGGCGACGTTTCCAGGCGTATTCCCTGGATATCAATTCGGCAACGGGAATCGCGTTGAATTCCGGATCGGCGTAAAATTTGGCCCGGTCTTCAAACACGATCTTCTTGGCTTCAACCAGATGGTGAAGGACCTCGACGCTGTTGTGTCCCATGGAGCGGAGATCGAAGGCTTCCAGGATGTTCAGCATCTGCAGCACGGCGATTCCCTGGCCGTTGGGGGGCAGTTCCCATACATCATAGCCACGATAGTTGACCGAAACGGGTTCGACCCAGGTCGAGGTGTGTTCGGCCAGATCGCGAGCGCTCAAAAAGCAACCCACGCGCTTGCAGAATCGATCGATGGTCTGAGCAATCGTCCCTCGGTAAAAAACATCTCTTCCCTCCCGGGCGATCCTCTCCAGTGTGGCGGCCAGATCAGGGTTCCGGAAAATCGTCCCTGCAGAGGGAGCCTTTTCCTCGGGAAAAAAGGTGGAGGCGAAATTGGGCAGATCCATGAGTGCCTCATTCCGGCCTGACCCCCAGCTATGAGCGATCACCTCGGTGACCGGAAAACCCTGGCGCGCGTAGCGGATGGCCGGCTCCAGTAAGTGTTCCATCTCGAGATTTCCAAATCGCTCGTGCAGCTGGAACCATCCATCGACAGCACCCGGCACCGACACCGATAGAGGTCCAATCATGGGGATGTTCTTGAGACCCTGCCGGTTGAATTCCTCCAGGGTCAAGGCAAAAGGGGATCGACCACTGGCATTCAGACCGTAGAGCTCTTTCTCCTTTTCAATCCAGACCAGGGCGAACAGGTCGCCGCCAAGGCCGGAGCCTGTCGGTTCCATCAGCCCCAGCGCGGCATTGGCGGCAATCGCCGCGTCCACCGCGGTTCCTCCCTGTTGAAGAATTTCGACGGCAATCTGGGTCGCCAGTGGATGACTGGTGGCGGCCATGCCCTGTTGGGCAAGGACCTCGGAACGAGTGGCGAAAGACCGTCCGCTGATTCGATCCCCCGCCAGAAGTGGTACCACCATGAACAAAGAACAGATCACAAAGTAGGAGATCTTCATCGGTCCCTCCGAGCTTGATGCGGAAATTCTCAACTGGTGCGCCGCCTTCATCCTGGGTGAAGCGAAGCCAGGACCCGTCGTGACGGTTGGCAGCCTGAGGCTACTCCCACCAACTTTCTGGTAGGTCTCCTTAACGGCTCCTGCGATTCCGTTTTTTCGACTTGGCCTGTTTTCCTGGGGTCTGTTTTCCGTTGGCCAGTTGCTCAGCTTTTACCACCATATCCTCGATGGCCGAGAGTCCTTCCTTCCAGAAGTCGGGATCGTTCAGATTGACGTCCAGTTTTCCCAGCAGGACATGGGGCCAATCGGATCCGCCGGATTCCAAAAGCTCCAGGTATTTTTCTGCAAAGGAATCTCCTACCTTTCGATAGCGGGCATACAGGGCCAGGACCAGAAGTTCCCCAAAGGCGTAGGCATAAACGTATCCGGGGGTATGAACGAAGTGAGGAATGTAGCTCCACCAGATCCGATAGTGTTCCCCCAGTTTAACGCTGTCCTGGAACATCGCCTGTTGAGTTTCTATCCAGAGTTCGCTGAAGCGATCAGGCGAGAGTTCGCCCTGGTCTCGACGAGCGGTGTGGATTCTATCCTCGAAGCGATTCAGAGATACTTGTCGAAAGACGGTCGCCACGATGTCATCAATTTTGCTGACGAGCAGGGAAAGCGAAGCATCCGTGTTCCCCTCTTTTACCAGGCGATCAAAGACCAGCATTTCTCCGAAGGTGGAGGCGGTCTCTGCCAGGACCAGCGGGGTGCCGGATTGAAGGACTCCCTGTTTTCGTGAGAGATACTGATGGACCCCGTGTCCGAGTTCATGGGCCAGAGTTTGAACATCTCGAATATTGCCGGAGTAATTGACCAACACATAAGGGTGAGCAATGGGAACGGCTCCATGACTGAACGCCCCGCTCTTTTTTCCGGGCCGGATGGGTGCATCAATCCATCCCAGTTCAAAAAAGTCTGTCGCCACTGATTCCATGACGGAATGGAAGGAACCGAAGGCCTTGAGGACGATGTTCCTGGCCTTTTCCCAGGGATAAAAGGCCTCAACCTCCTCCAGGGGTGCATATCGATCGTAGTCGTAAAGCTGGTCGAGTCCCAGCAGCTTCTTCTTGAGTTTATAGTAGCGTGCCACCAGATCGTAGCGTCCGGAAACTGCCTCGATGAGGGACTGGACCGTTTCCGCCGAGACCTCATTGGCAAGATTGCGACTGGAGAGCCAGTGAGGATAGTCCCGCAGATGGTCATCGGAAGTCTTGTCCGCCAAAATGGTGTTGAAGATAAAGGTCAACTCGCGCTGACGTTGCTGCAACCCATCGGTAAAGGACCGAGCGGCCAACTCCCGCACTTCGCGCTCGGCACTGTAGAGCTTGGCCAGAACCTCCTGCTCGGTCAGTTCCTGGTCGTCGAAGGAGAATCGAGAGGCTCCCAGAATCTCATCAAAGAGTCGATTCCACGCCTGGCGTCCCGTCAGCGACTTTTCCGAGAGGACTTTTTCTTCCGGTTCGCCCAGGACATGAGGTTTTCTCAGCCGCTCCACTTCAAGATAGTGCCGATAAGGGTCGAGTTTGGGACTCGCAAAGAGCTTCTTGACCGCTTCACTCTCTATCTGGACCCACTCCAGTTCAAAAAAGAGAATCTTCTGTTGGATACGGGTAACCGTTTCCTTGACTTTTTGGAGCAGAGCCCCGCGCATGGCGCTCTCCATGTCGGTACACCAGTTGAGATAAGCGTAGGTGTGGGCTCGGCCCAGACCTTCGTGGACCGTTTCAAACTCCTTGAGAGCCTGGGCCAGGCCTGATGCATCAAGAGAAGACACTCGATCCCGATATCGTTTGCCAAAGGCCTCCGCAGCAATGTCGATCTGTTGAAGATCCTCTTCCAACGCCTTGGCATCCATATAAAGATCCGCCAGGTTCCAACGAACCTCCTCGGCACCTGTTTTTTTCGCTCGATTGGGGGTCTTGTTCAAATCACCGCTCCACAAGTCTTTATTTTACTCAATCTGTTGGTAGCTCTCGCATCAAAATTAAAGCATCTTCGGGCCCGGTCCCACTGGGGTAGTAGTCTTTGCGGACACCAACCTGGACGAAGCCGGTCGTGTAATAGAGCTGGATTGCCGGATGATTGGAAGCCCTCACTTCCAGGAAAATGGCCTCTACCTGGGCCCGTTCTGCCACTTCCACCAGATGATGAAGCATCTGCCGCCCAATTCCGCGTTGACGCAGTTCCTGACGGACACAAAAATTGAGGATGTGAGCGCTGCCGATTTCGATCGACATGATCCCGTAGGCCTGAATAATGCCGTGTTGTTCCAGAACCAAACAGCGATGTCCGAAGGCAAGGCATTCATGGAATGAGTTGAGAGGCCAGGGATCAGGAAAGGTGCCCTGTTCAATATGGGCCACCTCCAAGAGGTCGGATTCCTCCATGGGCCGAAGATGAGGAGTGCTTTTCTTAAGAATCGAGATCATAGCTCACGCCTACTCTCTATCTTGTCCCGATCCACCCAAAAATGCCATTGAAAATTTGCCGGGGCATGCAGGGTGCTGTGGTGCTGGCCGACTCGACTGCACTACGGCACGGGAGGAGCGAAGCGACGACTTAGTAACGTTCTTTAAATTGATTAAGATCGGGAGTCCAGAACGCTGAAAGTGCTGTGAGGGAGTCCCTGGATGCTAGCTGCCCCAAAGTACATTTCCTATTTTTTGCTGAGACCGGTCCGTCTTTTTCGAGACTACGATCGTAGTGATCTCCGGCCCGATTTGATCGCGGCCGTCACGGTGACGGTCATTTTGTTGCCCCAGGCCCTCGCCTATGCCCTGATTGTGGAACTGCCCCTTGAAATGGGTATTGACGCGGCGGTTGTGGCAGGAATCGTGGGGGGCTGTGGGGTTCTTCCCGTCAAGCCCATACCGGGCCCACCAATGCCTTGTCGCTTCTTGTATTGTCTTCTTTGATGATCACCAACCAGCCTGGCACCGCCCAGTTTGTGGTGGCCGCCGGGGTGATGGCGGTGCTGGTTGGAGTATTCCAGCTGGCCATGGGACTGCTTCGGCTGGGAGTATTGGTTAATTTTGTTTCTCATTCCGTGATTGTGGGCTTTGCCAGTGGCGCCGGCGTTCTGATCGCCTGGGCCACCGACGTTGAAGGAAAGCCGGTCAAGTTTTTCTTGACCTATCTGCGCGCCTGGGAGAACTTCTACCCGGATTCGGAGATTTTTGAGGCCCCTTGAATGGACGGGAACCGACCGGTCCCCTTAGTTATCCGTCGCTCAGGTAAAACGCCCCGGACCGCAGGCCGCCATGGCCTGACTCCGGCCATTTCCGTTTGAGGTTCCGGAGATGGCAAAGGTCGAGAGAAGCTGCTCCACTTGCTCATCCTGGCAGTTGGGACAGTGAACGTCGTTGGAGTTTCCAAATACGATTCTTTCGAACCGGGTTTCGCATTTCCTGCAGCGGTATTCAAAAATCGGCATCGTCTTATTATACACTCCAAGCTTCAAGGGGGAGTAGCTTGGACGTAAAGGTCAATCAAAGAGTGTCCATCCCGGAAGATGAACTTCGATTTACCGCGTCGAGAAGCAGCGGTCCGGGTGGGCAGAACGTCAACAAGGTCGCCACTCGGATGACGCTGCTATTTGATCTGGAGAACTCCCCCAGTCTGTCCCGAGTTCAAAAGGAACGGGTCAAAAAGCGCCTAGCCACGCGCATCAACATCCAGGGCGTTCTGCGAGTGGTCTGCCAGCGCCATCGTCGTCAGGCTGCCAACAAGCGGGAAGTGGTGGAACGCTTTGGACGGCTCATGGCCGAGGCCCTGCGAACCAGACGGCCCCGCAAGAAAACCCAGGTATCGAAGGCAATCAAAAGACGTCGTCGTGAGGAAAACAAGCGACGCAGCCGACTCAGACGTTTGAGATCCAGCGCTGTTGAGCGGGACGAATGACGCCAGGTGTCTGGCCCCTGTGATCCTGGTCGACGACCAACGGTCGAGGCGCCTCCCACAATCCAGACTTTTCACTCTGGATTCTTCCGGTTAGCCGGTCAGCTCTTTCTCCTGACTCCTTCCTACTGCGCCGCCTTCAGATACTCCAGCAGATCGGCGTCAGTACTCAGAATCAGCGTACTGTTGGAATCGGCGGTCTCCTCCAGGGTCTCCAAGCTTTTCATGAAGGCGTAAAAGGAAGCATCGCGATTGTAGGCCTCGGCATACACCTCAGTGGCCTCCGCATCGGCTTCACCCTGCAGCTCCTGGGCGGAACGGTAGGCTTCAGACTGAATGCGTTTCAATTCGCGCTCGCCTTCACCCCGAATCCTCGCCGCTTCTCCCTCGCCCTCGGATCGATAGCGTTCGGCGACCCGGTTGCGCTCGGCGATCATACGTGCAAAGACATCCTGTTGAACCTCTTCCACATAGTTGATCCGTTTGAGCTGAAAGTCGATCAGTTCGATGCCCAGATCGGTGGTGCGCTCCTTGGCCCTGGTCAGGACTTCTGCAGTAATGGTGGCACGACCTCCTTCGATCGGTTCCAGGATGGCGGTCTCCTCCTCAGATTCCAGCAGCACCTCATCACGTGGTCGATTGGTACTTCGAACCACCTCCACCAGATCATGGCGTGCAATGGCGTTACGAGTCTCACCATCCAGGATGTCATCCAACCTGGACTGGGCTCCCAGCTCATCGCGCAGCCGTTCGAAAAATCGGAGAGGATCACTGATCCTCCAGCGGGCATAGGTATCCACCCAGATAAATCTCTTGTCCCGGGTGGGAACCTGGTTGGCGGCCCCATCCCATTCCAGGAAGCGATTGTCGAAGCGATTCGTCACCTGGATAAAGGGAACCTTGAACCGGAGACCAGGTTCGGTGAGGGCCTCTCCCACCGGCCGCCCGAACTGGGTTATGATGACCTGCTGGGTTTCGTCAATCGTATAAACCCCACTGGAAATCACAAAAACGACGGCCAGCACGATCAGTAAAATTAGCGATTGTTGGTTGCTCATTGCCCACCTCCCCGGTTCTGCGGATCTCCCGTGAGACCTCGTAAAGTATCCAAAGGAAGGATCGGGAGAACCCCCTCGGCATCCTTGTCCAAATAGAGTTTGGCCCCCATCCGAGGAAGCACCTTGGCCATGGTTTCCAGGTACATGCGGCGCCGGGTGACGTTGGGCGCACGACGATAAGCTTCATAAAGAGCCTTGAAACGCGAGGCATCTCCCTGGGAGCGGTTGACGCGATCCAGGGAATACCCTTCAGCCTGCAAAACCGTCTGCTGTGCTTCACCCTCAGCACGTGGGATCACCCTGTTGTACTCACCCCGCGCTTCGTTGATCAATCGGTCACGCTGCTGCTGGGCCTGGTTGACCTGATCCCAAGAGGGCTTGACCGGATCGGGAGGATTGACATCCTGCAGGACCACCTGATCGATGGCGATACCGGTTTCGTACTGATTGGCCATCTCCTGCAATCTTGCCTGAACCGTGATCTCGATCTCCTGCCGACCCACCGTCAGCACCTCGGTCACTGTGCGGTCTCCCACTACTGCTCTTACCACCGCTTCGGTCATGGCACGGAAGGTTTCGGTCACGTTGCGCACCCGGAAAAGATACAGCTCGGGGTTGGCCACCCGATACTGGATGATCCACTCCACCACCGCCACATTCAAGTCTCCGGTCAGCATCAACGATTCCCCCACAAAAGCCTGGGGGGAATAGACGGTACGTATACCGGCTTCCTGGGTGCGGAAACCGAACTCGAGTTTGAGCTGCCTTTGAACCGGCACCTTGTCCACCACGTCGATAAACGGCAACTTGAATCTCAAACCCGGCTGGGTTGGAGGCTCCACGAATTTCCCCAAACGTCGGATCACTCCCACCTCTTCCGGCTGGACCTGGTAAAAGGAGTTCCAGACCAGCAGGATACCCGCAATGGCCGCGATACCGAGGAGAATGAGTCGGGGAGAAAGATTGGGTAACTGAACCTTTGAAATATCGATAACGTCTCTGTCCATGGGGCCAATACTATCAAACTCGATGGGTCTTGCCCATCAATACAGCCGTGCCGGAGAAAACGAGGCACTTAGATCAGGCCACGTTGACAAAACGTTCGCGGGCAATCGTCTCCATGACAATGACCGGATGAAACGAGAGAATCAGGGTTTTAATATCGTGAATACTGGTTGAAAGACTCATTTCCCGAAAGCTTCAGGGACAGTGAGAGAGATGTGGATATGATAGCGCAAGGAATTGGGTTTATTAAGAACCCGGGATGGTAATGTCGATTTCGGTGACCGGTCCCAGCTTGGAAAGCTCCTCCGCAAAATCCTGGGCCGGTCCAACCGTCAAAATCTGCAGCTGATCGGGATGGAGATGCTTTTTCGCCACCCTCAGGATATCGGCTTGGGTCACCTTTTCGATGCCTTGCTTGGCCTTCTCCAGAAAGTCCAGGGGGTACCCGTAATACGAGTAGGTCATCAGGCGATTGACAATCTCACCCTTGGAATCGAAGTTGAACACAAAGCCATTGAGAAAACTCTCCCGGGCCAGTTCGAGTTCCTCGACCGTGACTTCTGCCTGGGTCATCTTCACCACTTCCGTCTTCATGGCTTGAATCGCTTGAACGGTCGTTCCCGACTGGGTCTGGCAGCCCACATAAAACATCCCGGCATGGTCGTATTCAGCTGAAAAATAACCAAAAACAGAATAAGCCAACCCTTGACGAGATCTCACTTCCCTGAAAAGTCGGCTGGTAAAGCCACTCCCCAGGATGCGGTTCATCAGAGTCAGCGCAAAGTAGTCGGGATCGTTTCGAAGCCCACCGATGTGCCCCATGTAGATGTGGGTCTGATTGATGTCCTGCTTGGGAATGACGTTCACGGTCTGGTTGAATTGGTAGTTCACCTCGGGTGCAGGAGGCGTGGAGACCTCACGCCTTTGCCAGTCCTTGAATGCCTGCTCCAGTTTCTGGACCATCTGGGAAGTGTCGAAATCCCCCCAAACCGCCAGCATCGTATTGTTCGGATAAAAGAACTCCTGGTGCAGGGCCACCAGGTCATCCCGGGTAATGTGGTCAAGAGTGGCGTATTCCGCCTGTCGGGCATAGACACTGTCGGATCCGTAGATCAGCTTCCTGAATTCGCGGCCGGCAATCCCATTGACCCGATCGTTGCGGCGTGAGATGGCGGTGCGCCGTTGGAGCTTGGCCAGTTCGATTTTATCCTCCGGGAAGGCCGGATTCATCAAAATATCCACCAGTATCGATAGCCCCGTGTCCAGGTCCTTGCTCAAAACCGACATGGAGGCGCTTGCCGAGTCTAATTCGATTCGCGTTTCAACCGAGGCGGCAATGTTTTCAAGTGCTTCATCGATGGCATCACCCGAGCGGCTGGTGGTGCCTCCGCTCCTCATCACGGTGCCGGTAATGGAAGCCAGTCCGATCTTGTCGACCGGCTCGTACATGGACCCCACCCGGATGCGAGCCGATAGGCTGATAAGAGGCAATTCGTGGTCCTCCAGGAGAAACAACTTCATTCCACTGGGAAGCGTGACCTGATCCACCTCGGGGACCTGAATTTCTCTTAAATCAAGATACTTCAAATCGGTGTAGTGACTCTGAGCCATGGCACAGGAAAAGCAAACCCAGAGCATTCCGTAAAGCGTCCATCCGGTTCGAGCAAACGATTTTGACTTCATTGGTTCTTCTCCCAACTTAACGATCAGGTCTCTGGGTTTCGATGGCTGCCACCGTCCGGCCGGTATCGGTAAAGTATTCCCTGGCCACTCGCTGGATATTCTGGGAAGTGACGCGGTTGAGTTCATCCAGCTGTTTGAAAAGATTGCGCCAATCCCCGGTCACCACTTCATAGAAAGTGAGCTGTCTGGCAAGCCCGCGATTGGATGCAAGGGCACGGATCAGGCCGGCCTGGCTTCTGGTTTTGGCTCGTTCCAGTTCAACATCCGAAACCAAATCGGTTTTCAACCGTTCGATTTCAGCATCAATGGCCTCGATACACTCCTGGTTGGTATGTCCTCGGGAAGGAGTGGCGGAAAAGGTGAACAGGCCCGGATATTTGCTCCCGGGAAAACCGTGAAAAGCAGAAGCTCGGGTTGCGATTCTTTGATCCACTACCAGGCTTCGATAAAGGCGCGACGTTCTCCCGCTTCCCAAAATGTCTGAGATGGCATCGAACACAACCTCATCCGGATGATGAATGCTGGGCTTGTGGTAGCCAAAGAGAACCGAAGGCTGGGCCGGAGCCTTCATCACGATACTTCGCTCACCCAATTGCGGCGGTTCCACGGTTTCCACCGGATCCGGCTTGGGACGACCGGGGATCCGGCCAAAGTAGGTCTCGGCCAGGGAGCGGACTTCGTCGGCATAGACATCTCCGACCACGGCAATGGTCAGATTGCTGGGGACGTAGTACTTCTTGAAAAACTCCTCGGCTTCCTGGCGGGTCATGGTCTGGATATCGCTCATGTGGCCCACGACCGGCTCACCATATGGGTGGGCCTTGTAGGCCAGCGCCAGAAATTCCTCAAACAAACGACCCCGCGGAGAGTTTTCGGTGCGCAGGCGGCGCTCCTCCATAACCACGTTTTTTTCCTTGTAGAACTCGCGCAGGACCGGGTTCAAAAAGCGGCCCGACTCCAGGGTCATCCAAAGTTCCAGCTTATTTGAAGGAAGGCTCACCACGTAACGGGTGGCATCCGGTGCCGTACTGGCATTGAGTCCCACACTTCCCGCCCGGATCAAAGCCTCCTCAAATTCGTCATGGACCAGGTATTCACCCGCATCCTCCTGAGCCTGAAGGTAAGCTTGTTCAAGCTCGGCCAGCCGCTCGGGTTCTGCTCCTTGACTGCGTCCTCTCTTCAGATTGAGAAAAGCCTGGTCGACCGCTGCCATGGCCTCGACTTCCTTCTCGTAATCCCTGGTCCCAACCGTTTGGGATCCTTTAAAGGCCATGTGCTCGAACACATGGGCCATCCCCGTGATTCCCTTGACCTCATCGACGGATCCCACATCAGCATAGGTATGAAACGACACCACCGGGGCTTCGTGCCGCTCCAGAACAATGAACGTCAGGCCATTGTCGAGGGTGAACTGGTGAACCTTTTTCTCGAAGTCGCTCAGGTTTTGACCCATGACCAGGGTCGACCCGATGATGAGAATGGTCCAACCCCTGACAGCAGCTTTGGCGAAAATGTTCATTCCCAGATCTTACACCAGAGAAGGCAACAAGACACTAGCCGCTTCCTTACTTTGTATTCCATGAAACTTTTGTGGTTAGATTGTTTGCCATGCGAATTTTTGTGATGATCGGCGCTCTGCTGGGGTTTTTGGGAGTTGCCGCCGGAGCCTTCGGAACCCATGGACTGCGAGAAAGACTGTCTCCGGAGATGCTGACCATCTTCGAGACCGGTGTTCGCTATCAGATGTACCATGCGCTGGCTCTGCTGGCCGCAGCCTGGCTTGCCGATCGATCCCCTTCCCTGCCGATCAACCTGGCTGGCTGGTTCTTCATCACAGGTACCGTCGTTTTCTCGGGGACGCTCTACATATTGAGCCTGACCGGTGTTCGGGGATGGGGAGCCGTCACTCCGCTGGGAGGCCTGGCCCTGGTGGCCGGATGGGTTTGTCTGATGTGGGCCGCCTGGTCGATGCCCAGGTAGTAGGTGCGCACGGCCCCGTGCGCACCTCATGCTTTCGACGACCTGTCACCCGACTTGTAGCGGCCGCTCTATGAGCGGCTTTCCGGAGGGCCTACATCGCCCTTACAGGGCTCCTTTGCTGATGATACCTTCATTCCTGGGGCTCACACCCCAGGCTATTTCACATCGCCCCTCCGGGACTCATGACTTCGTATCAGGTTCTTTGATCCTCCCGAAGGGCCGCTCATAGAGCGGCCGCTACAAGACCGTGCCGCCTGCTGTAGGGGCGCACGGCTGTGCGCCCACTGCAAGGTCGTGCAGAATTCGGCCGAATTCACGATTGCACGAAAAAACGAAAAAACGCCCCTCCGCTACTCGGATGAAGCACCCGGCCGAGTGAAATCTCCCTGGTCCCGAATTTCTCCCTGCTTGTCCCGGGTCTGGAAACTCACCTCGGAACCGGTGACCGTCACCAGGACATCGTTGTGAAATTGGCCGGAGGCATCTCTTCGAGTGGGATAATCATGCCGCAACCGGGCGGTCCAATCGGCGTTCACGTCCCTGATGTGCTCCACATAATCGCGGTAGACCTTTCCCTCTTTCAAAAGATCCTCGATTTTCTCTTCCCGGTACTCGGGACGTCCTCGAGGTCGGGTCCCTCCCAGGCCGCTCACCACCCAATTCAGCTGGTGGATGGGCCAGTCATTCTGGTAAATCGTTTCCCGCCACCTCTCATAGAAGTGTTCATGTCCTGTACACACAGCCGTAACGTGGTGCTTCCGAAACAGATCCAGAAGATAGAGCGTCTTTCCGGGATCATGCCCATGCATGATTCCAGACAGAGCGCCTCACCCCCATCTCCAGGGTTTCGAGTATTTGAGGCGCTTTTTATAGGAGACGGTTACAATTGCATTCGTGTCTCCAGACATCTCGGTTGTGATTCCGGCCCTCAACGAAGCTAAATCGATTGGCCCGGCTGTGGCCAGCACCCAAAACTCAAAGGGAATCGAGTGCATCGTGGTGGACGGCGGGAGTCAAGACAACACACCCCAGGTCGCTCAATCCTCGGGGGCCACGGTCCTTCACTCTCCTCCGGGACGGGCCCGCCAGATGAATGCCGGTGCGGAAGCCGCCCGGGGAGAGTTCCTGGTATTCCTGCATGCCGACACCCGGCTGCCCGGGGATTTCGCCCATCATGTCCGTCGAATTCTCACCACACCCGGCAAGGTGGCAGGAGCTTTCGAGCTGAAAATCGATGGGTCCGGCCTCCGCCTTCGGATCATCGAAAGGCTTGCCAACTGGCGATCCCGGTACTTGGAAATGCCTTATGGAGATCAGGCTATCTTCCTGAGGATTAAACTTTTTCATCAGTCTGGAGGCTTCCCGGAACTCCCCATCATGGAAGATTTTCAGCTGGTACGACAGCTGCGGCGCCAGGGGCAGATCGTGATCGCTCCGGCGGCTGCCCTGACCTCTCCAAGGCGCTGGCAAGAGGTGGGATCCTGGCAGGTCACACTCATCAACCAAGCGGTGATCCTGGGGTTTTTACTGGGGGTGGACCCGGTTCGTCTGGCGCGCTGGTACGGGCAGAAGTAGAGGGGGCGTAGCCCCCTTTGGTGCAATCGTGCTGTCGTACATTCGGCCGGAATCGGCGCACTGAGTGCGCCCCTACACTCACCTGTCCGGCATCGCTCCAAAGAAGCGATAAAAGTCAGGGGTCAGGGGTTAATCCTGCCATGGCTTCCAAGACCTTGGCCAATGCCTGGGTCCCTTCCCTGCCCCGGCCCTCCTCCTGGACCTTCTTGAACAACCGGGCCACCAGAGAGGTTCCCGGAAGCGGCACTCCGGTCGTCTCGGCAGACTCCAGAACCAGACGAAGATCCTTATCCATCAGGTCCACCATGAAGCCGGGTGCAAAATCCCGGTCGATTATCTTGGAAGCCAGATGGGACAGCTGCCAGCTTCCGGCCGCACCTCCCTGGGTGGCTTTCACCATCACCCGGGGATCCAGATCATTCTTTTGGGCATAAGCCAGGGCTTCACTCACCCCCAGCAGCGTCATCCCCACCAGGATCTGGTTGCACAGTTTGGTAAGTTGTCCGCAACCGACAGACCCGCAATAGTTCGGTTGACCCATCACTTCCAAAAGGGGTCTCACACGCTCAAAAATCTCCCGTTCTCCACCTGCCATGATGGCGAGCGATGCATTCCTGGCTCCCACATCACCGCCGGATACGGGTGCGTCAACCAGGTGGCAGTGCTTGGTTTGAAGGAGTTTACTCAGAACGCGCTCCACCTCAGGCGAGATAGTGCTCATATCGACAATCACTGAATCGGGCCTGATCGCCTTGACCACACCATCAGAACCGGCGATCACCTCTTCCACATCAGGCGAGTCGGACACCATGGTGATGACCACCTCCGCCTCGGCGGCCACTTCCGCCGGTGAGGCCCTTACCCGGGCACCCCGGGAGGCCAGTTCCTCCACCCTGGAAGCGGTTCGATTGTAGACACTCAGCGGATAACCCGCCCCAAGGATGTGCCCGGCCATGGGCCCTCCCATAATCCCTAACCCGATGAATCCTACCCGGACTTTTTGCATACTCATAGCGATCCATAGTCGGTAATCCCCCCAAGGATTTCAAGAAAAAATGGATTAACATCTGGTAGCCCACTAGAATTCAGATATGAGCCGAATAGCTGTTTGGATTTTAGCCGTGGTCGCTGTGGGTGTGATCGTCATGGCCGTTGCCCTGGGAATCGGTTACGCCCTTATCTCCGGAACACCCATTCAGATTGAAGACGGCACGGTGGTGGAAATTCGTCTGAGAGAACCACTGGATGAACTCCCCCAGGAAAATGTCCTTGCCCAATTGCTGGGGGTGGACAGCTTGAGCCTCTGGGAAATGGGCAAGGTACTCCAGTATGCGGCCCGGGATGAGCGGGTGGCAGGGGTCTATCTCGAAATTCATCCACTCCTCCTGAGCTGGGCCCAGATCGAGGAGCTACGAGACTACATGAAAGAGTTTCGCCAATCCGAAAAACCCCTTCATGTTTTCCTGGCCCTTGACATGGTGAGGGATCCGGAACTTTATCTGGCCGTCGCCGCGGACTCGATCACCTTGAATCCGGATGCCGGACTTCTGGTCAACGGCCTACTGGCCGAAGTCACCTTCTACAAGAAAACCATGGAGAAACTGGGGATCAAACCGGAATTCATCCAGTTCAAGGAATACAAGAGCGCCGAGTCCTACTCCAGGGAAAGCATGACGCCTGAGATTCGAGGAATGTACGAGTCAATTCTAGAGGACATCGAAGGTCGGTTGGTCTCCGTCGTATCCCAGGACAGGAATGTGAGTGAAGAAAGTATCCGGGAAGTTCTGCAAGGCGGTGTATCGTCCGGCACAAGGGCTGTGGAAGAGAACCTGATTGACGGTCTTGGCTACGAAAATGAAGTTCTGGAAAGGTTTCCCACCAGTGAGTCCGAGAAGTATCGAGGCATCACGGCCAGTCGCTACCTGAGTGTGGCGAAGGCGGAGTTTCAAACCCGATCGGAGCACAAGGTTGCCCTGGTGGGCGGTCTGGGAACCATCACCTCGGGCGACAGTCCTCCTTTCTCGGAAACCATGGGGGGCATGACCCTGGCCTCTAACCTGCGTAGGATTCGCGAGAATGAAGACTTCGAAGGCGTCATTTTCCGGGTCGATAGTCCGGGGGGGTCTGCGGTGGGGTCGGACATGATCTGGAAGGAAGTCGCCCTGCTTGAGGAGGCAGACAAACCCGTGGTGGTCGCCATGTCTGGAGTCGCCGGCTCCGGAGGGTATTACATTTCCATGGCTGCTCGGGAAATCATCAGCCAGCCTTCCACTATTACCGGATCCATTGGCGTCATTTTTGGGAAGTTCGATTTGTCGGGTCTTTACGAGTGGCTGGGAATCAGCGTTGATCAGGTGAAGACCTCACCCAACGCCGATATTTTTTCTGTCAGTTCCTCCCTGAACCAGGCCCAACGGGATAGCGTGGAGTCCTGGATGGAAGACATCTATGGAAACTTTGTGGGTAAGGCCGCTGAGGGCCGTCAGGTGAATTATGAAGAGTTTGAGCCACGGGCACGAGGCCGAATCTACACCGGCGCCCAGGCCAGGGAACTGGGACTGGTGGATGACCTGGGAGGGCTGCAGACCGCCATCGAGCACATGAAGGAGGCCCTGGAGCTCGAACCGGATGAAGAGATTGAACTGGTCCTCTATCCCCGACCCAGGAGCTTCTGGGAGCAGCTGACCAGTGGAAGTCTGCTCCAGATCCGCCAGCGCCCCTCAATCAACCAATGGCTCCAGGAGCAGTTTCCGCTCCTGTCTCGCCCGGGCCCCTGGGTACTCATGCCGGAGGCGACGATCTACTGACGGGCCGCTGGTCTTCGACCAGCGCGTTCCACGTTCCACGTTTCACGTTTCAGATCGGCACGATCTTACAGCCTGTTGTAGGGGCGCACGGCCGTACGCCCACGACAAGGTCGTTGTAGCGGCCCCTCTGTGATCGGCCCTCCGGAATCGGCGCACAGAGGCGCCTCCCACACTCCGGACTCTTCATACAAAAACCCGACACCGAAACCTGAAACGTGGAACCT
>JAYZBY010000139.1:0-5450 GCA_036338555.1 Acidobacteriota bacterium
TTTTTGGGTTGATCCGTGCCCTCGGAGGCACCCGATGGGAAACGCTGGCGGCGACGGTGTTGTTTGCCGCTCATCCGGTGCACACCGAGGCGGTATCCTGGATCGTCGGCCGCGCTGAAATTCTGGCGGGCGTATTCTGTATCCTGGCGTTCATTTGCTGGATCAGATTCCGGCAAACCGACCGGATGCCCTACCTGATCCTCACCGGTCTGACCTATTTCCTTGCTTTGGGGGCCAAAGAAAATTCGGCACCTTTACCCGCCGTCTTACTGCTGGGTGAGGCATTGGGTCTGTTCCGATCCAGGGACCCTGCGAAATCCGTGGCCGGTCACCTACGCCCCTTGCTGACTTACTTTGTCATGCTGGGGACGGTTTTTTTTGGCTACTTTCTTCTGCGCATGACCGCCCTAGGCCAATTTGGAATCGACGCAAGAGGCCTTGCCTTCGCAGGAGATTCCATACAAACACGCTGGGCCTCAACCTTGTTCGGAATCGGCCATTACCTCCACCTCTCAATTCTGCCCACAGAGCTTCGCATCGACTACCTGGCGATGAAGATCCACAGTCTGCTGGATTGGCGGGTTCTTCTCAGCCTGGGAATCATGGCTGTCCTGGGATTCCTGGCTTTTCGACTGCGCCGAAGTGCCCCCCGGGTCACCTTCTGGCTGGGATGGTTTGCTCTTTTTCTACTACCCATCTCCAACCTGGCTATTCAAATCGGGACGTTTTTGGCCGAACGTTTTCTGTTTCTCCCATCAGCAGCTTTCTGTGCCCTCCTCGGGACAGCTTTCGCTTACGGCCTTTCCGACGAGCGTCAACAGTGGGTCCGACGGCTCAGCGTCCTGTCGGCCGTCGCTTTGTTGACGGCCTTCTGCTTGATCACGGTGGACCGCAATCGCGACTGGCGGGATCCGGAACGATTCTGGCGAAGGGCTCTGGCCCAGGAGCCTGTCAGCCAGAAACCCTACTACGAGCTGGGAAAAACACTATGGGATCTGGGGAGGGAGAGGGGTGCCTGGAGTTTGCTGGATGAGTCCGACAAAATCCTGGAAGCGGGCATGGCCTTGAATCAACGGCCTGACTGGAGGCTAACCAGCGACCATGTGCTGATTGTTCAGGATCTTGCCAACCGTAGTCGAGAGAGAGGACAACTCGAGAAAGCCTTTGAACTGTACCAGCAGATCATTCCGCTGACCCAATCCGATCCCGAAATGTTTCGGCTGGGGCGCTCCTCGGTTCTGGGAAACTTCGGACGGACGCTCGATCAGATGGGTCGGATGGAGGAGGCCCTCTCAGTTTATGAACTTGCCATTGCCAGCGGCGAGGAAGAGAATCTGGCGGGAGCCCTCATGCTGGCCGGAACGGTCCTTCACAGGATGGGTGATTTCGAAGCCGCAGTCGAACGCCACCAGGAGTCTCTCCAGGCCAATCCCAGCTTGGGCCAGGCCTACTTCAACCTGGCCATGTCCCTGTTCCAGCTCAAACGCTGGGAGGAGGCCTTCGATTCGCTGGCCCAGGCCCAACAGCTGGGTATCGCCGATCTGGATCAAGATGCTCAAGAAGGCGCCCAACTCGGTCTCCGGGAAGCCCTGACAGCGAAGGACTATGCCCAGGCCATCCGAATCACCCAGTATCTTTTGAAAATGGTCGTCGAAACCGCCCAGGATGCATACTCCCAGGGCCTTTACACCGAACAACTGGGAGACACCCGGACGGCACGCATTCATTACCAGCGTGCCCTGAGCCTGGACCCGTCTCACGAGGAAACCCTTTCCGCTCTGGAACGACTTGGAGATGGTGTGAGGTGAAATGGAAAGAGGTTTTCACCACAGAGACACGGAGACACAGAGAAGGAAATTCTTTCCTTTGTCTTATCTCTCCAATCCCAGCCCACACAGTAGGGGATCGCCCAAGTGTAGTGGCCGCTCTGTGAGCGGCTTCCGGGACGCCGATTCCGGAGGGCCGCTCGCAGAGCGGCCGCTACAACGGATCGAAAATCCGAAATCCGAAGTCCCAAATTCGAAACGGGCTCCAATTTAGGGTTTCGGATTTAGGATTTCGAATTTCTTTCCCAGTGTGTCTCTGTGGTGAAAAATCTTCTCCTTGTCTCCGTGGTGAAGTCCGCGAAACCGGAAGCACGTCAGACCCGAATCTGTCATACACTTGTAGCCGCGGTCATGCAGAAGAGAATCCATGCATGGCTGGAAGGGTATGGCAATGAAATATCATCGGTATTTCCTTCTCGGGGTCGGTCTGGCCATAATCTTATTGGGCCCGACCTTCGGCCTGGTCCGGGCACAGACTCAAAGCGGTACCACCCGGGGGACGGTGGAGAATCCCACCGGAGCCTTCCTGCCTGAGGCGACCGTCACCCTGGACAACCCGATGACCGGGCTTTACAGGTTGACGACAACCAGTCGGACCGGGGAATTCGTGTTTCACAATGTGCCCTTTGGGGTGCACAGACTCAAGGTTGAGGCGGACGGTTTTCGATCTTCCGAACAACACATTGACGTGCATTCCATCATCCCGGTGGTCCTGACCATTCAGTTGAGTATTCCCGGTTCACAGGAAACGGTGACGGTGGAAGGGGATTTTTGGGTTGACAGACACTCTGGCAGTACCCAGATCACCTTCGACCAGAACAGGATTCAACACTGGCCCGGCGCCCAGTCCAGTTCAGGCATCCAGGAGATCATCGCCACCGTACCCGGCTGGTCTGAAGAAGACAACGGCCTTCTCCACTCCCGAGGTGTTGACGACGGTTTTCTCTTCGTCACCGACGGCATCCCAATGAGCGACCGGGTCGATACCTTATTTGCCAGTTCTATTGATACCGAGATGATTCAGACCATGCAGGTAATCAACGGCCATATTCCCGTGGAGTACGGTGATGCTTCAGGCGGGATCATCAACATCGTCCCGAAATCAGGAATCGATTTTCCGATGAGCGGTCAATTGACCTTCGGCGCCGGAAGCTTTCGCTCAGGAAACGTGTCCTACACGCTCAGGGGCAACGTCAAGAAAAAGTTCGGTTTCTTCATCACGCAATCGCTGAGCGGTTCCTACCGACGATATCTGGATGCCGTTGACCCTGGCAACTTCAACAACCGAGGTGGTGCCGTCAGACTCAATGTTCGGGGCGACTGGCATCCCACCTCCACCGATTCTCTGGTCCTCAATTTTTCCCTCAATGGAAGCGATTTCAGGGTGCCCAATACTTTTGAGCAGGAACTGGCCTTCCAGCGTCAGCGGCAACGGCTGCGCGATAATCACGAGTCGTTGTCCTGGCAACACATCTGGTCTTCCGACACGGTGACCAATCTAAGCTGGTATCGCCGTTCCTTTCAAGCCGAACTCATCCCCAGCCTTGCCGACACACCCTTGTCGGCCAGCCAGTTTCGGGAACATGTACGGCAGGGACTCCTTATCGATATCACTCATCAGTACCAGGGCCATTTAATCAAGGTGGGAGCTGAAGGGCAGCGTGTGACGCCACGTGAATTTTTCTCCTTTTTCGTCACTGATGGGGATCAAGTAGAGGCAACTGAGCTGAACCCGCGCATTTTGTCATTTGATAAGGAGAATCCCTTTGTCTTCCGCCAACGTGCGGTACGCGGACAAGCCTCCTGGTATCTGCAGGATACCTTTTCCGTTCTTGCAAACCTCACCGTGAATGCAGGTCTTCGCTTTGACCATACCGCGGTCCTGGTATCCGATTCACAATTCAGCCCTCGGGTCGGTGCCGTTTTTTACATCCCTCAGACCCAAACGGCGCTTCGAGGATCCTACAACCGGATCTTCATGACACCTCAGGTGGAAAACCTGTTGCTTTCTTCATCGCAAGAGGCTCGTGAACTCTCTCCCTTCATCACACCGGAGGGCGAAGGGGGAGCAGCAGTGCAGCCGGAAAGACAACATGCTTTCGAAGTGGGGTTTGCCCAGAACATCGCCAACCTCTTTGAGCTGGATGCCGCCTACTGGTGGCGCTTCGTCAGAAATTATTCTGACCCCAATGTCCTGCTCGGAACCTCCGTTATCTTCCCCAACAGTGTCGACAGAGGGGAAGCCGAAGGCCTCGATTTGCGCATCGATGTTCCCGAGAGAAAGGGCTGGTCCGGACGTTTCAGCTACTCCAATTCGCGAGTCTTTCAAATAGGGCCTATCAACGGTGGGCTGTTTCTTGAAGAAGAGGTGATCGAAATCGCAGAAGGGACGCGATTTACTCCGGATCACGATCAACGTAATGTGGGCTCGTTTGCGGTGATGTACCATCATCGCAAGTCAGAACTCTGGATCGGCTTTTCCGGCAGACATGAGAGTGGAACTCCGATAGAGGTTAATGAGGAGGAGCTGGAGGAATTGATGGAACGTCCCGGAGCCGAGCTGGTCAATTTCGAAAGGCGAAGAGTCAAGCCCAGGACCTTGTTCGATCTTTCCATTGGAAAAGAGTTGGCAGCCAGTGATCCGGTCGTGGCCACGCTCCAGTTTGATATTCGAAATCTGACCAACCAGCGATTCGCCTACAACTTTGGCAACCCATTCAGTGGAACTCACTTTGGTCATTCCCGGCTGTGGAGTGTTCGTCTGAAGCTGGGGTTTTGACCCCTGACCCCTGACCCCTGACAGAAGGTTGTGAGCCAATTCCTCTGACGTTGTCTCCGGGAGTGTGGGAGGCGCCTCAGTGCGCCGATTCCGGAATGGCCGCTACAACGACCTGGCTGTGGGCGCACTCGGTACGCCCCTACACCGGACAAGAGAGCGCCTAGGCTTAATCCAGGTGTTTCGCCTCAATGCGAATCTCTCCCTGAGTAAACTGTTCCTGAAGCCTTTGCATGAGCCGAACTTTAAGGGCTTGCCGGGTCCAGGGAACCAAAAGACACAATCCCAGGCCATCCGTTAAAAGTCCCGGCGTGATCAGGAGGATCCCTGCCACCAGAATCAGGACCCCATCAAAGAGACTCTCGGCGGGAAGCCGCCCCTCGTTGAGCTCCATGCGGATTCGATTCAGGACGGCGAGTCCCTGACTCTTGGCCAGCAGGCCCCCAACGATCCCCGTGGTTATTACTATGGCAATGGCATCCAGGACTCCCAGATAGGTACCCAGCCGGATTAGGAGATACAGTTCCACCAAAGGGGTGATGGTAAAAAGTAGAAAGAGTCTCCACAGCATGCTCCTGCGATGGTAGCAGAAGGGAGGGCTGGGCCGCTGACCACAGACCACAGACAGACGATTGTGATCCAATTCCTCTTACGTTGTCTCCGAAATATAGGAGGCGCCTCAGCGCGCCGATTCCAGAAAGGCCGCTACACGATTGGAGCTTGCAACTTGAGAGTTGAGGGCTGAAACTAGGGCAATCGTGCGAAGGCCCTTTTTGATCTGTTTAACAGTGGTGCTCTTCCTGAGCGGCGTGTTGATTCTTTTCCCGAAAAGGAGTTGAAAGGCCAAA
>JAYZBY010000140.1:0-7615 GCA_036338555.1 Acidobacteriota bacterium
CAGCTGACCCGTGTGACTCCACCCTTTTCGGGCTTCAAGGGCACCACCCGACCAGCTTTCTCATCTGACAAACCTCGAATGTTTGTGGCCTCCGCCATTCGGGATTTTTTGATGGAATTCGATTTACAGAAAGGCGTGTTCAATCGCTCCATTAATCTCGGCCCGAACCTTATCGTTGACAGTAATGGTACCAGTGTGACCATCCCCGCAGCCCCACTGGATGTGGCCTTGTCTCCCGACGGCAGATTCCTGACTGCCGTAAAGTTCAACGCCAACACCATCGCCCTGTTGAAGGACACCCGACGATTATTCATTCCACAAGTGGTTTCCAGCCAGGATTTTTTTACGGGGATTGCAATCACCAACAACTCCACCGAAACGGCGATCCTCGTCTCTCAGGTCCTGAACACCTCCGGAAGACCGGTCGTGGATGATCCCGACACCGACGAAGTCGATTTCGAACAGCCCGAGGACATTACCCTGGCAGCGGACCAACAGGTCTCTTTCACCGCCCGGGAACTGGTCAAGGCTACTGAGGGCTCTACCTTGACCGGGTGGCTGGAGGTGGAGAGTGATCAACCTGACATTGCCGGTTTCTTTTTGATTGGCGACACTCAATTCCGGCGATTGGACGGCGCATTGGGCAGCTTGACCGATTCCAATCAATGGATCCTGCCTGAAGTACGGGTCAATGACGGGTTTAGAACCGAGATCACCATTGTAAATCCCAATGCCGAAACTGCTAATGTCAATATAGCACTGGTCAACAGCGATGGATCCGTGGCCGAGGAGGTTTCACGTGCAGTACTCAACAACGGTGTCTTCACTGCCTTTTTGCGGCAGGCCGATCCTCAGGATGCTTCCAGCGCACCCCTGTTCAGTGCCGCCTCTTTCACGAATTTCCTCAATGGATATGTTCGGGTTTCCAGTGATGAAGAAGGAGTGGTGGCATTCGAGCGCTATTTCGACACCGAACGTATCGCGGCCCTGAACGGAATCCCAATTGGAGGGGACGCCCCGACGCCCACTCGGTCCTATTTACCCCAATTCTCCTCATTCGGAGGTTCTGAGACCTTTCTCAATCTCATCCACACCGGCACCGCCAGAGCCGAGATCTCTCTGTCCTTGAAGGACGACCAGGGAGAAAATCTTGCCGGCACCCTGAAACTCAGACTGGACCCTTCCCAGTCGATTCGAATCAACCTGGTCGATCTTTTTGGTCTGACCGATCCGGGCAACGCCCTCACCGGATGGCTGCTGCTTGAAAGTGATACCCCCGGAATCGTCGGAGATGGTGAGATTCTCAGTTTCTCAGGGCGGGCCATGACGACGATTCCCATTCAAGGCTCGTCGACACCACGCTTCGTCTTTTCCCACGTCACTCAAGGGTCGGGCATCTCCACTGGACTGACCTTTCTCAACCCCGGGTCGGAATCCGCTACCGTGCTGGTGGAGATATTCAACGCCCAGGGTGTCCTCCTGGATGATCTTTCCCTGACGGTGGGGGGTTCCCAGCGGGTGGTTGGACTTCTGGGAGATCTTTTCCCGAGTCTGCCCGATCTCTCAGGAGGTTCTATCAGAGTCACTTCAGATCAGAATATCATCGGATTGGAAATCTTCTTTGCAGATAATCTTGACTTCATGTCGGCGGTTCCGGCCCAGCCGCTTGACTGAATGACTGCGGTCGGCCTCCTCAAAGAAAATGTGTAATAATTAGGTCGGAAATTATGAACCGCCTCATTCTGTTCATTTGTCTCGCCACCATGACCGGAGGGGAGCTTTCGGCCCAAGCCGTGGATTTTGCCGGATCCTACTACCATTTCAGTCTGGCACGGATGCACGAGCTTCGCGAAGAATACCGAGAGGCGATCTCAGAATTCGAGCAGGCCATATCACTGGATCCGCGGAGCGCCTCCTTGAGAGTCGAATTCGCCGAAACCTTATGGAAGGCGGGCCGGACCCGAAGAGCGGTAGAAACGTGCCAGCTGGCCTCGGAACTGGATCCTCAGAACAGCGATCCACACTTCCTGCTGGGTCGAATTTACTCCGCTTTCAGAACTGGCGATCAGGCCACCATGCGCGACCGGGCGATCGAGGAATTCCGGCTCACCGTGGAACTGGACCCGGAGCATTTCGCGGCCTTGTATGATCTTGGCCGGCTTCTGCTAAGTCGAGAAGATTACCAGGAAACCGTTGAGGTCATGGACCGCTTCATCGAACTGCGCCCCTGGATCGTACCGGGCTACGAGCTGAAGGCCAAGGCGCACGACCAACTCGGGGAATTGGGAGAAGCAATTGCAGCACTCGAGAAATCCCTGCTCTACGACAACACAAATGCTGAAACGGTCAGATTCCTGGGCCAACTCTACGAGCGGACCGGCCAATACGCGAGCGCACAACAGCTCTACAGCCGGGCGTTCACCGATGTTACGGATCCTGACATGCAGTACCGGCTGGCCCTTCTCTTCCTGGATCAGGAACGCCCTGGCGAAGCCGCTTCCCTCCTCCGAGAACTTTCCCAGAAATATCCAGGGAATATGCAGATCCGAATGGCCCTCGGTCGGGCTCTCAGAGGTCACAAGCGGTACGCTGAAGCCGCTGAGGTGTTCGACGAAGCCTTGGCGACCGACCCCGAGAATTACGGAATCAACTTCCAACTGGCTGAGATTGAGACCCTGTTGGGGAACAGCCAGGAGGCTATCGACCGCTTTCTGCGTTTACGCGAGTTGAGTGAATCCGGAGACCAGATTAACTCCATCGACACCAATCTGGCCCTTCTCTATCAAAAAACTCGTCAGTTTGACGAAGCCATTGAAATCTTCCGTAGAATCATGGAGAAAAACCCGGAGGATGTCTTTGCCTCCCTCCGCCTGGTGTACGCTCTCAGGGACGCCGAAAGATTTCCGGAAGCCTTGCAATTGAGTGAACAACTCTTTGAGCAAAGTGCTGAGCGATCCTATCAGGAGGAGCCCAACAAAACGTATCTTGTGATCGCTCGGGCACAGGTACTCTCTGCTGCCGAGCAACTGGAAGAGTCCGCCGATCTACTCAATGAAGGGATCCGGGACCACCACGACCCTCAGGAACTCTATTTGGCATCCAGTCAACTCTATGTTGATCACAAAAAGTACCAGGAAGCTAAAGAGGTCATCGAGGAAGCCCTGACCCGGTACCCGGAAAACGAGAGGATGCAATTCCAACTGGGAGCCATTTACGAACGGCAGAAGGAATGGGAAGAGGTAGAATCCATATTCAAGAGCATTCTGGAGATTCACCCTCAACATTCCGGAGTCCTTAACTATCTGGGCTATATGCTTGCCGATCGAGGGATCCGCCTGGTAGAGGCCCTTGACTACATCATGAAGGCGGTGGAAATCGAACCGCACAACGGTGCCTACCTGGACAGCCTGGGATGGGTTTATTTCAGGCTGGAACGGTATGATCAAGCCGAGTTCAATCTCCTGGAAGCGAGTCAATTGGTCGATTCGGATTCGACCATCTTTGACCACCTGGGGGATCTTTACAGTGTCCTGGGTCAGTATGAGAAGGCACAAGAATACTATGAATTGTCCCTTCGTTTCGCCGAAAAGGACGAACTCGAGGAAGTGCAGAAAAAGCTCTCTGAGGTCGAACAGCGACTCGCCAGACAACCTTGACAAGACTCGCGATTCCTTCGTTTGCCAAGATCAACTGGATTTTAAAAATCCTCGGGAAGCGTAGGGACGGCTTTCATCAGATCAGTACGCTCTATCAAACCATCGATTTGAAGGAAGAAGTCGTTTTTGAAACGACTCGCAGCCGGACCATCCAGCTGGAAATTCGGGGCCGACCCGTTGCCCGGGGCAAAGAGAACCTCCTGTACCGGACCGCCGAATTGTTAAGGAACAGTTGCGGAGAGCAGTCGGGTGTCAAGATCAGTCTGCACAAGAGGATCCCGGTTGGGGCGGGTCTGGGCGGAGGTGCCGGCAATGCTGCAATGGCCCTTTTGGCCCTCAATCAGCTTTGGCAATGCCGCCTCGATCAAGACGCTCTGACCGGCCTGGCAGCCCAGTTGGGCTCCGACATCCCGTTTTTTTTTATGGGGGGGACGGTTGCCGCAGGGGGACGCGGGGAACAATTGGTCCCTTTGCCGGACACGGGCGAGATCCAGACTCTGATACTCCTGTACCCGAATTTTGAACTCTCAAGCAGCGACGCCTATGCCCTCGGTCAGTGGGACGATTGTGATGAGAAAGTCGTATTGACAAGCGATAACCTGGATACTACAATTCAGCGTCTTCTCCGGGCTCTGGACCCAAAGGAAGACAGTTGGCCTCTACTGGAGAATGATTTCGAAGGTGCTCTTTTCACACACTACCCAATCCTGGTCAAGGCTCAATCAGCACTGGAAAAGGTGGGCTGCAAAAGGGTAATGTTGTGCGGAAGTGGGTCGACTCTGTTGGGATTCGGTAGCACCAAGCCCGTGAAAGAAGCCGTGGAACAGCTCTCAACGCAACAAATCGGAGAGGTCTTTACCTGTCAGACTCTCTCCAGGAATCACTATCAACAGTTTCTTTCCAATGCAGGTCTGAAGGATGTCTAATCTCAAAGTTTTCTCCGGCAAAGCCAATCTCCCTCTGGCCAATGAAATTTGCGATCATCTGGACGTTTCTCTGGGAAAAGTCAAACTCACCCGTTTCAGTGACGGCGAGGTCAATTTCCAGATCCTGGAGAATGTTCGAGGCACCGATGTCTTTATTATCCAGCCCACCTCGCCACCCGTGAACGAAAATCTGATGGAACTTTTGATCATGATCGATGCCTTCAAAAGGGCATCGGCCCAGCGTATCACAGCGGTGGTTCCTTACTACGGGTACGCCCGACAGGATCGCAAGGACCGACCCCGAGTCCCCTTGTCCTCCAAACTGGTTGGCGATCTGCTGACCTCGGCTGGAGCTCAACGCCTTTTGACGATGGATCTGCACGCAGGTCAGATTCAAGGCTTCTATAACATTCCGGTGGACCATCTGTTCCCGATGCCCATTTTTCTGGACCACATCCAGAAGATGGAAATAGAAAACATGATGGTCATTTCGCCGGATGCGGGAGGGGTCGAAAAAGCAAGGGCCTACGCCAAGAGACTGGGAACCTCCCTGGCCATTATCGACAAGCGCCGAGTCGCTGAGAACGAAGCCGAGGTCATGCACATCGTGGGAGACGTCCAGGACAAAAACGTGATCATCATAGACGATATGATTGACACGGCAGGAACCCTGGTTCGGGCTACGGAGGCACTCGTGCGAGATGGTGCCCGCCGAGTTTTCACCGCGGCAACTCACGCGGTCCTCTCCGGACCAGCAGTCCAACGCATCAACGATTCAGCCTTTGAGAGTGTTCTTGTCACCAACACCATCCTCCTGCCCGAGGAAAAATGCGTGCCCAAAATCAAGGTGGTCAGTGTGGCCGGGCTGTTGGGTGAGGCCGTCAAGTCGATCCACGAGGAAACCTCGGTCAGCAAATTGTTCGTCTAAACACTGGCCTGAACTCCTTACTTCTACACTCAGGAATTGTGCAAAGTGGAAACAAAGAGTTAGAATGACGGTTTTTGAATGTGTTGATGGAGTTTAAGATATGGATCAGGTAACAGTTCAGGCCGAGGAGCGAGAACAACTTGGGAAGGGAGCGAACCGCCGTTTGCGCACGCAAGGCAGACTCCCGGCAGTGATCTACGGCCATGGAATCCAGCCCCTGGCGGTGAGTGTGGAAATCCGGGATGTTGACCACATCCTTCGTTCCGAATCCGGACACAACACCATTTTTAAATTGGAATTGGGCCAAAGCTCGAATGTTGTGCTCATCAAAAATTACCAGTTGGATCCGCTTCAAGGCACCCTTTTACACGCGGATTTTCAGACCGTCTCCATGGATGAAAAAATGACCTTCGCGGTCCCGGTTCAAACCGAAGGGACCTCAGTGGGTGTAACAACCGGAGGCGTACTGGATCTGGTTCTGAGAGAAATCGAACTGGAGTGTTTTCCGGCAGACCTGCCGGATCACATTGTGGTCGAGGTGACCGATCTCGAAATAGGAGATTCCGTCAGGGTGGAAGCCTTGAATCTTGACCTATCCAAGATCAACGTTATGTCTGATCCTGAGTTGGTTGTTCTGACCGTCGTACCGCCTCATGTGGAGAAGGAGCCTGAAGAGGTGGCCCTCGAAGAAGAAGAGATCCTGGAAGGTGAAGAAGCTGAAGAACCTGAGGGGATCGCGAAAGACAAGGACTCGGACGACGCGGAGACCAAGAAAGAAGAGGAGTAACACCCGCGTGTACTTGGTCACCGGTCTTGGCAATCCAGGCCGCACTTATTCAAAGACAAGGCACAACGTCGGATTCATGGTGGTTGACTGGATGGCAAAGGAGGCGGGAACGAAGTTTGCGCCTCTCGGAAGCTATGCACTCACCTGCACTACGGAGCGAATCGATAAGACCGTGATTCTCGCTAAACCTCAGACTTATATGAACTCCAGCGGTTTTGCAACCCGTCAGCTTTTGGACCATTACGGCGTGGACCTGCCGAAGACACTCATCGTCTACGACGATCTTGCCCTTCCCCTGGGTACCATTCGAATCAGGCGATCCGGCGGATCGAGTGGCCAAAAGGGAATGCAATCGATTATTGCGGCTCTCGGCACCGAGGATGTGCCCCGCTTGCGAATCGGCATCTTGCCGGAGGAACCACCGCCTGCCGATTATTCTGATTATGTTCTGAGTCGTTTCAAAAGAAAAGAACGTCCTATGCTCGAGGAAGTACTGGATCGATCAATTGCGGCAATCGATATTGTCTTATCCGACGGGATCGAGCAAGCGATGTCTCTGTACAATTAGGTGCACTAAACCCAGACAAGATAAAGGTTAACAGCGCATGAGCCCTTACATTATTTTTTTCCCTGTAGTTGGACTGCTTGGCCTCATTTGTGCCGGGCTGATCTACTTTGGCATCAAGAAAATCAGTGTTACCGATGCTCAAATGGAAGAACTCTCCGAATCCATTCACGCCGGCGCCATGGTTTTTCTACGCCGTGAATACAGCATCCTGCTTGCCTTCATTCTCCTGGTTTTCGTGTTTCTCTATCTAGCCATTTCGACCTGGACGGGTATCGCCTTTATGTGTGGTGCCTTCAGTTCTATGATAGCCGGGTTTTTCGGGCTGAAAGCCGCTACCCGCGCCAATGTCCGTACCACCCAGGCCGCCCGGGATTCCGGCATTGAACTCGCCCTGAACATCGCCTTCTCAGGAGGAGCCGTGATGGGTCTCTCCGTTGCCAGCCTGGGACTGATTGGAGTCACTGGAGCCTATCTGCTCTACCAGCAAGGCATCATCGCCGTCAGCGACATCAGCGGCTTCGCCATGGGAGCCAGTTCGATCGCACTTTTTGCCCGCGTTGGAGGAGGAATCTTCACCAAGTCCGCCGATGTGGGAGCCGATCTGGTCGGAAAGGTGGAAGCGGGAATTCCCGAGGATGATCCCAGAAATCCAGCCGTCATCGCCGATAACGTCGGAGATTGCGTCGGAGATACCGCCGGCATGGGAGCCGATATCTTTGAAAGTTACGTGGGTTCCGTCATTGCCACCAT
>JAYZBY010000141.1:0-5561 GCA_036338555.1 Acidobacteriota bacterium
CAATCCCCCCTTCAGGGCGCGTGAGGATGTCGTCCAGTCGCCCGACTTTGACAAGGTGTTCCCTACGGTGAAAAGGCGCCTGACGGGATCTTCAAGAGATCCTAGGGAGGCTGAATCAAGACACTACCAATACCTCATGGCGCGGGATGAGCTGATGACCAGGATGCTTAAAGTCATGGCGGATCATCAATTGGACGCCATTGTCCACAAGTCTGTAGAGCACCAACCGACCCTCATTAAGGATGGGGTGAATCCGCCTTACGTCAGCTCCAAGGGAGCTCCCCATTTGAACACCTTTTTGGTGTTCGTCCCAACCATCACCGTGCCGGCAGGGTTTACAAGCGATCAGCTTCCTGCTGGGATTAGTTTTCTGGGAAGGCCTTACGGCGAGCGGACTCTGATCAAACTGGCTTACTCTTATGAACAGGGAACGCTGCACCGCAAACCCCCTGAGAGTACACCCCCTCTCCCTAAGTGAATCTGGAGAGTCGGTTTTGTTGTGTAGTCAGGGGGGCAGACGGTTTGGCAAGGAAGCCTCAGTCCAATCTTATTTGAATTCCGAACTCTTCGGCTTCCACTCAAACCGCCAGTCGCTGGACTTCAATGATGGCTGCTGGGGAACCCTCGGCCGCAACAGCATAGATGGACCTGGAGTGGCCACCTTCGATATCGGTTTGCGCAAGGACACCCAAATCGGTGAGGACACGATGTTGGAATTCCGAGCCGAATTCTTCAACCTCCTCAATCGGGCCAACTGGCGCTACACCGGGGCCAATGTCTTTACCAGCCCAACGGGGGTTCCTTCCAGCGCTTCCAACAAAATCACCACCACTTCCACCACTTCACGTCAAATCCAGTTCGCTTTGAAACTCAGCTTCTAGACAGAACACTAAGTAGCTGTACCCCAGGGGCGCCGCAAGGCGCCCCTTAGTTTTAGGGGGGAGAATTAGGAGAGGACTCGTGAGAAGCGAACGGGGAATCAGAAGTCAAATGAGTGGGTCTCTGGTCCCCCTTATGGCTACTGAGTTTCCAGAGTTTGGGGTCCGCATATCCCCGCATATCCCCGCAAAAAACCGCACTTTCCGCACCCCAGGCGCACCCTGAGCAAGCACCGCCATTTGAAGAGTTTCTTGATGGCCGCTAAAACCTTGAAATTAAAGGAGAAGATTGGTGGAGCTGAGGGGACTCGAACCCCTGACCCCCTGAATGCCATTCAGGTACTCTTCCAACTGAGCTACAGCCCCACTTCAAGCACCGGTTCAGATTACCGGCTTGTGAACTCCAGGGTACTCATCAACCGATGATGGAGTCCACCAACTCAACGTTGATTTGAATCTGTTCCTCGGCTTCCAGACGTTCCATGACGTTTTGGAGATAATCGGTAAAGAACTGCTGTTGTCTGGACACGGATAACTCCTGCAGCAGTGCTTCCCTTTCCTGTTCAAATTGCTCCTCGTCAACGGTACCCCTTTCAGCTATCTGAAAAACGACATACTTACCGGCGGCGGTGACCACAGGGCTCACCTGATTTTCCTGCATCAGGAACACCCGGCTGAGAATCTCCGTTGCATAGCCCAGATCATCATTGATGGAGGTATCTCTCTTGAAAAATTCGCTGGTCACGACCTCCAGGTTCTGGGAACTGGCCACCCCCTCCAGATCAGAGTTCTCGCGGGCCTCCTGAGAGAAAGCAAAGGCCTTCCCCCGGGCAGCTTCCTCGGCACGGTCTGATTTGAAGTCCTCCAACACCTCATCCCGGACGGTTTCCAATTCAGAAACCTGAGAGGGTTGGATTTCCGCCAGCTGGGCAACCAGGTGACTCTGTCCGGCCTGATAGGGCTCGGTGAACTGGCCCACTTCCAGACTAAAAACCTGTTGATTGAAATCGCTTCGAACCGCCAGACCGGGCAAAAAGTCCCCAAGCCCAAAAAAGGCGGACTCCTGCGTCTCCATCTGATACTGGTCGCCGGCTGTGTCCAGATCGGAGTTGTTGGCCTCAAACAGGACCTTGGCCGCCACCGCCTGGCCCAGGTTCTGCGCCTCTTCCTCCCGCAACTGGGATTCGGCAGTCGATCGACTGTCGATGGTTTTCACATCGGTCACTTTAATGATGTGAAACCCGTAACTGGTCGCCACCAGATCACTGATGGTACCCGGATCAATGGAAAAGGCGACGTCTTCGAATTCAGGAACCATCATCCCGCGCTTGAAAAAGCCCAGTTCCCCGCCGTTGGCGCCAGAACCAGGATCGTCAGAATGCTCCCGGGCCAATTCTGCGAAGTCCGCTCCGTCGTGAAGCTGCTGGAGAATTCCCTGCGCTTTTTCCTCTGCATCGGGGGTGATCGAAGAAATAAGGATATGGCTGGCTTCAACCTCGTCTCTCTCGCCGATGTCAGCCATCCGCTCAGCGATCTGCTGTTCGGTGAGCTCCACCTTGTCCGGTTCTTCAGGGACCAGGATGTACTTGATCTTGCGTTTTTCAAGGGTGCGATAGTTGTCCTGGTGTTCTTCGAAATACCCCTGCAGCTCCTCCTCCGTTACTTCGGAGAGAGTCTCCTCTTCCGGGTCAATGGCGATATAACGAATCTTGAATTCCTGATTCCGATTCAAAAACTCCTGTCGCACCTCGTTGGCACCCGCCTCGATGCCGTCGGTTAGAACCTGGGTCAGCTTCAAACCCAGGATTTCTCGCCGTACGGTCTCTTCGTATTCCACTACCGTGTAGTTGTTGCTTTGCAGGATCTGCTGGTAGAGCACCGAACCGACGAACTGTCCATTGTCTTGAAACACCGGGCTACTGGTGATGCTCTCGGCGATTTCCTCCGGAGTCACCTCGATACCCAGGATCTGGGCCACATACTCCATGACGTATTCGCTCACCAGGCCATTGATCGCCTGATTCTGCAATTCCAGCTGTCTCACAATCTCGGGAGTCAGCTCACCGGTAGGGAGACGCTGGCGAAAGTCGTCGTAGACCATTCCGTAACGTCGACGGAATTCCGTCCAGGTGATGCCCTTCCCGAGGACGATGGCCACTTCCTGGGTGCCGAGATTCCCGATCATCCCGGTTGGCGGGTCGACAAAAAGCAAGGCCATACCTGCGCCAAGGCCAATAATGACGAGCCAGAGGATCCACTTAAGAATCCCTTTTTTTCGCCTAAACAGGTCCAGCATCTTTTTAGTCCAGGTGATGCATAACCTGGACTAGCCTCCTTCCCTTGGAAAACACTCAGTATAGCATAGGGCCCTTTTCGTGCTTTTGTGCAACCGTGCGTTCGTACATTCGTGCCCGAATCGGCGCACTGAAGCGCCTCCCACACTCCGGAACCGTGAAACGTGGAACCTGGAACGTGGAACGCGCTGATCGAAGGCCAGTTGTTCCGATTTCGGATTTAGGACTTCGGATTTAGGATTTCCGGATCCCAACATGGTTTGACAGCAGTGAACGAAGGCACGACCACACGATTGCACGACCGCAGGCCCTCAGACGACAATTTTTTGCATCCTCTCAGGTACAGGTTCTTTCTAGCCGAGGGCGGTTATCATCTTGAAAATGCTTGAAATACGGCGCTTTTTAGGCCATAATGTTTTCCCTGTTTCATAAAGACGAGGTGCCGGTGCCGGCCCTGATCCAGGGGATCTTCCGCTGGTTAGGTGTAGCATGATAAGAGACCTAATGGGTCAACTGTGCCCCGGGAGAGTTGGTTTAAGAAATGTTTAACCTCCGATCGATTTTCAGTTTCTTCTCCGATGATCTCGCAATCGATCTCGGCACCGCCAACACCCTGGTTTACGCCCGCGGACAGGGAATCATCGTCAACGAACCCTCCATTGTCGCCATCAATCGAAACAACGGAAAGATAGAAGCCGTTGGCCATGAGGCCAAGGATATGCTGGGCCGGACTCCCGGCAACATTGTGGCGATCAAGCCCATGAAGGACGGGGTGATCGCCGATTTTGACATCACCGAGGAAATGCTCAAGTACTTCATCAAAAGAGCCCACAAACGTAATCATTGGCTCAGCCCCAGAATCGTCATCTGCATACCCTCGGAGATCACTCAGGTGGAAAAAAGAGCGGTCAGAGAGTCGGCTCTCAGAGCCGGCGCCAGCGAGGTCTACCTACTGGAAGAGGCCATGGCAGCCGCGATTGGAGCCGGTCTTCCCATTACCGAGCCCGGGGGCAACCTCATTGTTGACATCGGTGGAGGCACCACGGACATTGCGGTGATCAGTCTCTCCGGTCCCGTTTACAGCCGTTCCGTGCGGGTGGCCGGAAATGAGATGGATGAGGCCATCATCCAATACATCAAAAGGAAGCATAACCTCCTGATTGGCGAACGCTCGGCAGAGCAGGTGAAGATCGAAATTGGTTCCGCCACGCCTCTGCAAGAACCGTTGACCATGGAAATCAAGGGGCGCGATCTGATCGAAGGGATCCCCAAGACCATAGTCATCACCGATGAGGAGGTCCGGGAGGCCCTGTCCGATACCATCGATACCATCGTCAACGCCATCCGGGTGGCTCTGGAAAGAACCCCTCCCGAACTCTCCGCAGACATTGTGGACAAGGGCGTCGTGGTGACGGGTGGGGGCGCTTTATTGAAGAATCTGGATGTCAGATTCAAGGACGAAACGGGCCTGCCCATCTTCCTGGCCGAAGACCCCCTCTCCTCGGCAGTCCTGGGCACAGGCAAAATGCTGGATGATCTCCCCCTTCTCAAGAGAATCAGTTGCCAATGATTGCCCTGCTCCAGCGCAAACCGGTCATTCCCTTAGCGGCACTCCTGTTGGCGAATCTGCTACTTCTTTCCGTCCAGGTCCGAAACCCGGAGAGCCGCCTGCTGATCCGTTCCTGGAGCCTTTTCGTCTTCACTCCAATTGCTTCCACGGTGCACTTCGTGATCGATGGCATCAGCGGCGGGGTCATGCGGTATGCCCTGCTCTATCGGGCCCAGCAGGAAAATGAGCAGCTGCGCGCCGAGATTGCCCGCCTGGGCGTGGAGCTGGCCCAGCTGCGAGGGATCGATGCCTTACTTTCCAACCGGGTCGAGAACGGTTCCCTGCAAAAGAGACAATTCCTGTTTGACACCTATCTGGCGCCGGTTATCTGGAAAAGCGCTCCGTTTTATGCCCACCGCCTGGTGGTCAACGGTGGAACCAGGCAGGGAATGCACAAAGACGATGCGGTGATTGTACCGGAGGGAATCGTGGGGAGGGTCTGGACGACCACTCCCTTCACCGCCGAGGTGGAGTTGATCACCAATGATGGAGCCGCCGCCGGGGCTATGCTCGAGGATTCCCGCCTGCAGGGCGTCATTCAGGGTGATGGTTCCGATACCCTGCGCTGGGATTTCATCCCCAACTATGAGTCCGTAGAGGTGGGCGACATCGTGTACACCTCGGGCACGGATCGAATGTACCCCAAGGGCTATCCCATCGGGAAAGTGGTCCAGTCCCAGAAGGGATCGGCCGTTTATCGGGAGATTCGGGTCCAACCCTTTGTGGATTATCTTCGGCTCGAAGAGATCATGGTGGTTGTATCGAATTAATCGGCCGACA
>JAYZBY010000142.1:0-12119 GCA_036338555.1 Acidobacteriota bacterium
CCCTGGCGGTCTTAACCAACGTCTTTTTGCACGTTCAGCCGGCCAAGGTCAATCGAGATGCGGTCCGGTTCAGTTTCACCTGGGGGATGGGCGGAATCACCTTGTATCTTTTCATCATCCTGACCATCACCGGTGTGTTTCTGATGTTCTACTTCCATCCCACCAAGGGACAGGCCTATCTGGACATCATGTATCTGCACAATGATGTTCCCTTTGGAGGTTTGTTGCGAAACATGCATCGCTGGGGAGCCCACCTGATGGTCATCACCGTGTGGCTGCACATGTTCCGTGTCTTCCTGACCGGTTCCTATAAACCGCCGAGAGAGTTCAACTGGGCGGTGGGCGTGATCTGCCTGGTATTGACTCTGCTGCTGTCCTTCACGGGTTATCTGCTACCGGACGACCAGTTGGGTTTCTGGGCGGTGACCGTCGGCACCAACATGGCCCGAGCCACGCCGTTGCTGGGACATGAAGGTCCTTTCGGAGCCCAGCTGGGCATGACGGCTTTCAATGACGTACGCTTCGCTCTTCTGGGAGGATCGATCGTGGACGCGAATGCCCTGCTTCGCGCCTACATCTGGCACTGCATCGCACTTCCCTTGTTGATCTCGATCTTTCTGGCAGTCCATTTCTGGCGTGTGCGCAAGGATGGGAGTATCTCAGGACCCGCTCCCGTGGTCCTGGAGAGGGAAATGAAGTTTCCTCGTAAATAAAGTTCTGGTTCAATTTGAAATGACGTTTCACGGTCCGTTGGTCCGTTTTTATCCCTCAAGCAGCCGCTGAGGGAGGAGGTTACTCAGCAGATGGATTGGGCTCAGCTCTGGGAAATTGCTTCTAAACCCGACAATATTCCAATTGTTGCACTTCTGTTTCTGGTGCCTTTTTTCACCTGGTACGCCTTTCGGCAGGCCTTCGCCAACGATCGCCTGATTGATCGTTTGGAACAGGACAAGGCCCTGGCCAAAACCCATCACCGTAAGGTCGAACCCTTCCGCGAAGAATGGGAACAAAAAGTCTCTGTCTGGCCTTACCTGCTTCGCATCGAATTTTTCGGTGCCATCGTGGTCACGGTCATTCTCATGGTCTGGTCCATCACGCTGAACGCCCCGTTGGAAGAGCTGGCCAATCCGAACCTCACCATGAATCCCTCCAAGGCTCCCTGGTACTTCCTGGGCCTTCAGGAGATGCTGGTCTATTTCGATCCCTGGATCGCCGGGGTTTTGATGCCCTCCCTGATCGTAGTTGGATTGATGGTGATTCCCTACATTGATATGAATCCACTGGGGAATGGCTATTACACCTTCCGCCAGCGCAAGTTCGCCCTTCTCACTTTCGGATTTGGTTTTATCATCTTGTGGCTGGTCATGGTATTTATCGGCACGTTCATTCGCGGTCCGGGATGGATGTGGTTCTGGCCGGGTGCGACCTGGGATCATCATCGACTGGTCTTTGAAACCAACCGGGATCTACACGAAATCCTGGGGGTAACGGGGGGCCAGCCGTGGATCGGCCTGGTGGGTGCAACCGCCGTCGGGCTTTATTTTGCCATTTTCGGCTGGCTAACCCACAAACTGATCACCTGGAATGACTTCAACCGAAAAATCTATGCGCGTATGACGCTGGTGCAGTACATCACCTTGCAGACCTTTCTGGTCATCATGTGGGCGCTTCCGGTGAAAATCCTTCTCCGTTTGCTGTTCCGAGTCAAGTACGTCATGGTAACTCCCTGGTTTAATATATGAGTGACTCAAAGCAACAACAATCGTCTCGACCTGAGGATCGACCGGTCCCCCAAGAGGACCCCATCACCACGTCCTCTTTGGCCACTCCCATTGCCATTTTTTCGCTGCTGCTCATGCTGACCCTGGTATGGGCACTGTATGACGAAGTGCTGGGTTTGCGACCCTGGATCGGATACCAGAATGATTTTGTGGAAGCCTACGGGGAAGCTCTCACGGAAATGAAGCCGCTTCGGGCCCAGGAAGAGGCCGCTATCTATGCGTCCGAAGGATACCAGGAGCTCCAACAGGCCCTCCAGCAGGCAGAGGCAGAGATTGAGACAGGTTTGGCCGAAATCGAGCAGGAAGAACGCATCCTGGTGCCCAGACTGGCCGCCATCAATAAACCCTTTACCACCGCTCGCAGCCGCCTTCAGGCCGCCATCTATCTGCTTGAAACAGCCGGCGAATCAAGCAAACCCGGCCTGGAGGAGGACCTGGAGGAATTGCGGACGGGCCCCTATCTCATTGAGGTGCCCGAGCCGGATGGGACACGGTTCGAGAAGAGCTACAGCTATGGGGAACTGGAAAAGGAATTCAATGATCTCAAGGAGCTGCAGGGGGAACTCCAGGGCCGTACGGTCGAGCTCCTCAGAACACCCACCCAGCTTCGGCGGGAGTTGAATATCCATGCCGATGCCCGATTGACCAGCGTCACGGAAGCGCAGGTGGAAGGGCTGCAGACCCGGCTGGACAACTTTCCTATTGCGATCAAGCAGATTCACAACGCCGAGATGGGACTGGTGGATCGTTGCGAATCGTGCCATGCCGGGGTTCGTGAACCCGTGGTGCTCACTCCGGAAACCATGGGGGGAGAGCCTCTTTTTTCCAGTCATTCCAATCGCCAACTGCTGGAGATTCATGATCCGGAAGTCTTCGGCTGCTCACCCTGTCACAACGGCAATGGAGTCGCGACGGTCGGCGTCGAGGAAGGTCATGGGCGATACAAACACTGGCTTTGGCCTCTTCATCCACCGGAGAATTTCGAAGCGGGATGCCTGCAGTGCCACGAATCAGACCGGCGCCTGGAGATCTCACCTACTCTGGATGCCGGAAAACAGCTCTTCTACCAGCGGGGCTGTCAGGGATGTCATGCCCGCGAGGGGTTCGAACAGGAACCTCGACTCCTGCGTGAGGCACAAAAATCGCTCGCGGACCTGGCGCTGGAAAGAAACGAAATCGAACTGGAAAAAGAGCGCACCATCGGTATCGCGGATGCTGCCGAGACCAACCAGGAGGCCGATCGGCTCTATGCTCAGGCTGACGTACTCACTCTCAATCTTGCCGATATCGACACTCAGCTGGACGGACTGGCGATCAGAGAAGCGGATCTGATGCTCGAGGTCAAGAAAACAGGCCCCAACCTCAAAGAAGTGAAGGTCAAGCTTAGAAAGGAATGGATTCCGGTCTGGATCAGCAATCCCCACGACTTTCGAGCGAACAGCAAAATGCCGAGATTTCGCATGGACGAACCACAGGTTCGTGCCGTCTCCGCATACGTGTGGCAATCGGGTATTGAAGCCGATCTCCCCCAGCAGCCCTCGGGAGACCCGGGCCAGGGGCAGACCCTTTTTGAGACCCGCGGCTGCATGGCCTGTCATTCCATCGGGGAGGGCGATCAGACCACCGGAGGCAGCTTCGCCGCCAACCTGAGCCGGGTGGGGGAGAAGACCAACTACGAATTCCTGGTTCGTTGGGTTCACAACCCCAAGCAACGCACCCTGCCCTACTGCCCGATACACGAAAGAGAGATCACTCCGGAAGATTATGCCAGTCAGGGACTTCCCTTCGAGTTTGACCTGGAACACAACCAATGCCCGCTGGGAGATCATCTCCTTCTGGTTCAGCAACCGACCATCATGCCTAATCTGCGACTCAGCTGGGACGAAGCCAGGGATATCGCCAGTTATCTGATGACGCAAGCGCATGAGGACACCGTCTACGCTGCTGCGGAGTACATGGACGACCCGGTCCTGGCCGAAGAGGGTCGGGCCCTGGTGCAGCACTTCGGCTGCGCGGGTTGTCACGAGATCAGCGGATTCGAGAATGGGGGAAAGATCGGCACCGATTTGACCAAGGAGGGAAGCAAGCCGATCGAGCGCCTCGATTTTGGTCTGTTGACCCATCAGGCCAAATCCGAGGGCTGGTACGACACCAAGGGATTTTTCGAACGTAAACTGGCGGATCCGGCCATCTGGGACCAGGGCAAGGTCAAAGAATCCCTGGAACGGCTCCGAATGCCTAACTTTGAACTGAGTCCGGAAGAAATCCGGCAGTTGACCACCTTTTTAATGGGTAGTGTGGAGTCGGTGATCCCTCCCGATTTCCACTACCAACCGGATGACGAGCGCCAGGAAATTCAAAAAGGCTGGTGGCTGGTAACCAAATATAACTGCGTGGGCTGTCACGAGTTCAGCCCCGGCCAGAAGACGGTGGTGGAAGACCTTCCTCTTTATCAGGATCCGGACTGGAGAGGACAGCTGCCTCCCAGCCTGGTCGGTGAGGGGGCCCGCGTCGATCCCAACTGGCTTTCACGATTCCTGAGGAACCCTGCCCTGAGCCAGACCGAGGTCAATCGGAACGGAATTCGGCCCTATCTGGAAGCCCGCATGCCCACCTTTGACCTGTCGGATCGAGAGATTCAGCAACTGGTTCGCTTCTTTGGGGCCCAGTCCAAGCAGCCCCTTCCCTACACTGCACCGGTGCTGGAGCCCCTTTCTTCGCAGGAGCTTACCATGGCACGGGAACTTTTCACCCACCGGGCAGCTCCCTGTTTGAGATGCCACGCCGTTGGAGATCCGGTCGCCGATGCGGATGCCACCGCTCCCAACTTCCTATTGGTTCCCGAAAGGCTTAAATCAGATTGGACGGAGCGATGGATCGTCCACCCCGAGATCATTCGACCCGGAACCAACATGCCCTCCGGACTCTTCCGGGAGGAAGGTTCGCGCTGGGTGTTTGGCCTGGCCGACGTACCCAGCTTGAGGGGCTACGACCAGGACCATGCGGAGCTGATGGTACGCTATATGTTCCAGTACACGGCAGCGGAACAACGTCGGCTCACGGGCAGATAACCCGATCTAGTACTGTTACGAGATCAGTGTACGACCTGAGATAAGATTGAGAAAGGACGAAAATATGGTGAAACATAAACTTTACATTGCTTTGTTTCTGGTAGGTGTGACCGCTGCCTGCGGCGGAGGAGGAGAAACCGCCCCTGAGGCCACCATCGAGGATGCACCCGCTGCGGAAGCTTCCTCGGGTGTTGCACCCGATATTTCCCAGGCCGGCTCCATCTCCGGCAAGGTCAACTTCGAAGGAGAGGCCCCTCAAATGGCCCGTATTCGTATGGGAGCCGAGCCTTCATGCGAGGATAAACACGGAGGTCCCGTCTACTCTCAGGATGTCGTGGTCAACGACAACGGAACTCTCAAAAACGCCCTGGTATGGGTCAAGGGAGGAATGGATCAGTATAGCTTCCCGACTCCCTCGGAGCCGGTCGTGCTGGATCAGGACGGATGTCTGTACTCTCCCCATGTCCTGGGCGTTCAAGTAGGCCAGGACATCCGAATGCTGAACAGCGATTCGGCCACCCACAACATTCATCCCGTACCGACCAACAACCGTGAATTTAACATTTCCCAGTCCGAGGGCCAGGAGATGATGAGATCTTTCCCTCGGCAGGAAATTGCGGTTCCGGTCAAGTGCAATATTCACCCCTGGATGAAGGCCTACATCGCCGTGGTTCCTCATCCCTATTTTGCTGTGACCGCTGATGACGGCACTTTTGAGCTGAACAATTTGCCGCCGGGCGACTATACGATCGAGGTGTGGCACGAAAAATACGGGGCTCAGGAACAGCAGATGACGGTTGATCCTGACTCGAGCCAGGAACTCGATTTCAGCTATAGCGGATAAAGGTGTCCGCTCCTGGAGCGGACACGTTCCAGGTTTCACGTTCCACGCTCTACGTAGTGGCCGCCCCTAGGGCGGCCACCGTCCAGCCCCACATGGTTACTGCCCATTCCCTCAGAGATAGTGGCCAATCCATTCTGATGAAAAGAACCGTTTACTTCCTGCTGGCTGTTGTCGCGGTGGTTGCCTGTGTGATCATCCCCTATATCACCTGGCAGGAAACCTGGTTCGGACGACCCTTGACCGACGCCGAACTGACCGATTACCTTCAGGATCCGGAGAATTCTCGGCATATCCAGCATGCACTGACCCAGATCGCTGAACGCATGGATCGAGGCGAGTCCGCTGACCGGTGGTATGAGGATCTGATTCAGCTCTCGGAACACCCAATGGCACCGGTTCGAGTGACTGCAGCCTGGGTGATGGGACAGGATCCGGCCTTCAAGTCGTTCCACCAGGCCCTGACTGGCCTGCTTCAGGATGATGAACTGCTGGTCAGACGCAATGCGGCCCTGTCGCTGGTTCGATTTGCCGACACTGCCGGCCTGAGTGAACTCCGGGACATGCTGGTGCCGCACACCGTGCGAGCACCCGTGGAAGGGGCCGTCGACTATCTGGTCAGTGAAGGAGAGGAGGTTCATTCGGGCACTCTGCTGGTTCGACTGAGCCGTCGAGGGGAGATTCACGAGGTCCGTTCACCGCTCTCCAGTTCGATTCAATCAGTTCCTCTCCTACGGGGCACTGAGGTCAAGACGGGAACGGAGCTGTTGATGCTCTCTCCGGATGCCAATCACGTCTGGGAATCCCTTCGGGCGCTTGCCCTGGTGGGCGGTGTCGGAGATCTCGACCTGGTCCTTTCCATCGAGGGGGACCCCGGCTTCAATCCTGAAGTCCGAAGCCAGGCGATTCTAACCCGCGAAGCGATCGAGAAACGCCTGGAAGAAGAAACCCCTGACCGCTGACCGGAGCGCTGGTCTCCCGACCAGCGCGTTCCACGTTCCAGGTTCCACGTTCCAGGTTCCACGTTCCAGGTGTTCCATTCAGCAAACTCGTGCAGCGGCTAGTAGGGGCCGCACGGCCGCGCCCTTCTTAACTTCCCAGTCCTTGCTGTAGGCGCGAGATCAATGAGCGGCCCTCCGGAATCGGCGCACTGAGGCGCCTCCCACACTTCGGACTCTTCATTCTGGTTTCGGATTTGGGACTTCGAATTTCCCGGGGCAGGGTAGCGGAAAGCTATTTAATAGGGCAGCGATCCAAGTTCGGCCTCGTAGTCCTTGATCTTGACCATATCGATGGCATCCCAGGGACATCCGTCCAGGAAGGTGCCTTCAGGTCCCTTGCTGGTGCAAAGCTTACAGCCGATGCACAGCAATGAGTCCACCTCGATTCGCCCAAAGGGGGGATGCTCCTCGTCGTCCACCCAGATCATGCAGTTGGCGATGGGGCAATAGTCGACACAGGCGGGTGATCCGGCACATCCGGTACAGGCATCATTAATGACGGCTAGGATCACCGGCTTGCGTTTCCTTTGATCGGAACGCTTGATCGTTGATTGGTCCTTGAGAATATCTACTGCCATGGTCTCCTCATCTTGGCATGGCTCAGTTTCCGATTTAACTTTCCTCCGGGGACTTCTCCTCGGGCTCTGAGTCTTCAGACTTGGGTTCATCCGGACTGAACCAGCTCACCTTGTATTCGGGGTAGGCAACCTCCAACATCTTGGCAACCACTTCGCGATCCTGCTCCACTCCGTAACTCTGGCTGGCTCCAAACAGGGTAATGGTTTCGTAGTAGGGATTCAGAGTGATGCTCCCGCCACCCGTCACTTCAAAGCCACCTCCCTGGTCAAGAAAACTGATGTTTCTCAACTCCTGTTCAGCCGCCTGGACAATTTGCTCCTCGAGGCCTTCCAGGTAGGATTGATAATTCACGCCTCGAACGATGGCCTTGGCCTGCCCTTCTCGATCAAGCTGGATGAGCAGGTACTTGATCATCACCCCTCCCTCTTCCAACCGAACACTGGCGATTTCTGAGAGTTCCATCAGTTGACCTTTTCCTTTAGCCGGCATTATGCCTAAACCGGGCTGGCGACTCGAAACCATGAATTCTACCTAACAACACTCAAAATGTGTAGGGCCCCTTGGAGAGGCCTGCCCTGTTGTCATTGTACTGAAACCGCAGATTTTTGCTAAACTATCCGCGTTCATGCGCCTGTAGCTCAGAGGATAGAGCAAGGGGTTCCTAACCCCTGTGCCGCAGGTTCGAGTCCTGCCAGGCGCAGTTTTGACGATTATTGAAGGGAGTTCCGTTGACACGAAAACACCTGACTCGAAAAGAAATCGTTCAGCAGGACCGCGTCGAGCTGGCCTTGTCGGGCATCTACAACTGGGGTTCGGAGAACCGTTTTCTGTTGATGGGCCTTTTGGCGATTTTTGTGCTGGCGATCGCGGGGTCCAGCGCTTGGCAGTATTACCAGGGACAGGACTCTCATGAGCTCCAGACCCGATTCCGTGAGACTCTTGACCTCTATCATGCTTCCGTGGGTAAGGCCGAAGAGTCGCCTCCGGAAAATACCCCCGTCACCGAATTTCGCTTTGAAACGGAACAGGAACGGCAGGAAGAATCCCTGGCGGCTTTTGCTGCGATCGCGGAGGATTCTCCCAACTCCCAGCTTGGCCTTTTATCCCGGTACTACACGGGTTTGATCAAGCAGAAACTGGGTGAGACGGAAGAAGCTGAAATAGATTTGAATTTCGTGATCCAGAATGCTCCTAATCCCGAGATCCAGAACCTGGCCAGGAACCATCTGGCACGGATCGCGCAGTCCCAAAACGATAGCGAAAAAGCCACGGCTCTACTGGAGCAAATTCTGCTCGACGAATTTGACGCCTTTCCCAAGGCGGTAGTGCTCCTGGAACTGGCACAGACCTATGAAACGGCAGGAAATACCGAAGAAGCTCTCAGATACTACCGGCGACTCACCGCGGAATATCCCACCAGCCAGTACATCCAACAAGCCAGAACCCACATCGATCAGTTGGAAATCTTCAGCACCCAGAATTAAACCCGCCATTTCCGGCCGATTCGGAAGGTCCCCCTCACCCTGGGAAATCAGTTCCTCAACGAGGAGTTAAGGACCTAGCCCGGAAAATTCAGAGGTTCTCGTCACAACGCGACGAAAGCGCCGGCCTGACACGGCGCGCGAAGGGAGGGCACCGCAGGCGCACCAGTAGGTACGTTGAGGAGCCCGACCGAGCGCAACACAGTCAGGACGGATGATTTCGGCGATGCAGTAGAGAACTCGTGAATATTCAGGGCTAGTACTTGAGCATCGAGAAGACTTCGTAACCTTCCAGCTTGGCGGCACCATTGAGCGCTTCCAGTTCAACGATAAAAGCCAACGCCACCACCTCGCCCCCCAGCTGCCGGACCATCTGGGCCGTGGCTGCAGCCGTGCCTCCCGTCGCGATGAGGTCATCGACGATCAGCACCCGCTGATCCTGCTCGATGGCATCCTTGTGCATCTCCAGAATGTCCTCTCCGTATTCGAGCTCATAGGAAGCACTTATCGTCTCGGCGGGAAGCTTCCCCTTCTTTCGTACCGGCACAAACCCGGTGTTCAGGTTGTAGGCAAGACTGGGTGCGAAAAAGAATCCCCGCGATTCGATACCTACCACCTTATCGATGGAATGCCCCTGGTATTTCTCTGTCAGACCATCAATCACCTTCTGCAGTCCGCTGTTATCCATTAACAGGGTGGTGAGATCGTAAAAGAGGATTCCCGGCTTGGGGAAATCAGGAACCTCTCGGATCAAGCTCTTCAGTTCTTCCATGACTTACCTCTCAATTGAAAAACCCGAGCATGGCTCGGGCTCCACATCCCGAACCTCGATGTGCTCAACCAGGGCCAGGGAGGGGCCCTTCTCAATGTCACTCATAAACCGCGCCATGGCATTCTCATCGCCCGTCGCGTACATTTCTACCTCTCCACTCGGGAGATTTTTCACCCAACCTCCGATATCGTGCTGCTCGGCGCTACGAAAGGTGAAGTAACGAAATCCAACACCCTGAACACGTCCCTTAATAATACAGTGCTGTGCAACCATCGAACGCTACGCTTCGATCCGCGTAGAGAAGTGAAAACCCCGTTACTGGAATCGAGAGTTCTGGTCGGGGCGAGAGGATTTGAACCTCCGACCTCACGGTCCCGAACCGTGCGCGCTACCATGCTGCGCTACGCCCCGACGGATTGAAATGACCAGCGCTCTGCCTATCCCATGCCAAACTCGGTGCTGGAAACTATGTAGTATAATTCACAATCCAGAATCCGCCGAGTAAAAGAATAATAAAAAGAATGGTGAGTAGGTTAAAGTACCGATCTATGAAGTCCCCTATGGCGGGTCCAAACCATGAGATCAAGCCCCCCAGGAGAAAGAAACGCGCACCCCGGCTGACCATTGCCGCCAGGAAAAAGGTCACCAGATTGATATGAAAGACCCCTCCGGCAATCGTAAAAAGCTTGAACGGAATCGGTGTGAATCCGGCTACCAGAACAGCCACCGCATCCCACTCCTGGTAAAGGTCCCGAACCCGTTCATATTGCTCACCAGCCCCATAAAACTCGATGATTCTCCGACCCAGAAATTCATAGAATTCCAGACCCAGCAGATATCCCAGCAGGGCTCCCAAAAGTGATCCTACAGTGCAAATACCTGCGAACCGAAGAGCCTTTTTAGGATCCCCGATGCCCAGAGGAATAAGAAGGATATCCGGGGGTATGGGGAAAAAAGAGGATTCGGCGAAGGCAATCCCGAAGAGTGCTCTTCCGGAGTTGGGGCGCTTGGCCAGGCCAACCACCCAGTCGTAGAGCCCCCTGATCCACCCAAAGGGTTTCAAGACGGTATTCATAATTCTAAAGTTAGAACCCGGAATATTCATCCTACCAGCTTGTTATCGTTCGGCAACCTCAAGCAGCGCCACCAAGTTTTCACGTCCATTCTCCTTGGCATACATCAACGCGGTCTTGCCCTCATTGCTTTCCGCACTGTAATTGGCACCGGCCCGCAACAGCAATTCAGCTGTTTGCACTGGGTCGGCCTCCACCTGAACTGATCCCATGCCAAACTTGGTCTCTCCGGAACCCGGGCCCGCAGCCAACATCAATGCTGTCAGGCCAGCGGAGTCCTGTGCCGTGAAGTCGGCTCCGACCTCCAGAAGGATTCTAACTGAATCGGCAAGTCCCTTACGTGATGCATGCAGGAGAGCGTTTCGACCCAGTTGATCCTTGGCATCCCGGTCGGCTCCGGCCTCCAACATAAAAGAGATCACTTCGGGATGGGAATGCATTAAAGGCGTGGTCTCCCAGATATCCCGGGCGTTGACCTCCGCACCCATCTCCAGCAACAACTCCACCGTTTCCACGTTTCCCTGGAACCCTGCAATACTCAGAGTCGTTGCTCCCCAGCTGTTCTGCGCCTGGAGATCCGCCCCCGCCTCCAGCAGAGCCTTCACAATCTCGCTGTTGTCCTCCAGAGCGGCTGCCATCAAAGGGGTCCATCCTTCACGGTCTTTGACATTGACGGCTGCTCCGGCTTCCAGTAACAGCTTGACCAGATCACGGTGCCCCCCGTAAACCGCAGAGGCAAGGGGTGTTATACCCTGAACATCAAAGCCATTTATATTAGCATTGGAGTCAATCAGGGTTTGCAGCAGATCACGATTGCCCTCCAACGCTGCTCGGCCCAGGGCAGTCTGGCCTTCCCGGTCGGTCCCGTCCAAATCGGCACCGGCCAGCGTCAGGAGTTTCACAACACTGACCTGGCCGCTCTCAGCCGCCCGTCTCATCAACGGATCCTTGACCGTGAGCCATCCCGCCACCAGCATCAGAAAGAGCGCGGCCAACAAAATCAAGGTTCTGTCACTGGAATCCCCGGGGGACACGGAAGTCTCCTCTTGCAAAGGGGTCGGGTCGTCTATCTGCTCAGGCCTGTCTTCACTCATTGGGGTCTCCTTTGGGCTTCGAAATTTGAGTCTTTCCGGACCACTTCCCCGTCCCCCCGGGGTTAGCCCGCATAATACATAAGTTCTCTACTGCATCGCCGCCCGCCTTCATCTGAGCGAAGCGAAGCATCATCCGTCCTGACTGTGTTGCGCTCGTTCAGCCTATTCAGCGTACTATAAAACGGGCACCGCGGGCAGCCTCGGAAAAATCCGAGGGGCCGAAATCTCTGGCGCGTGGAGAAGCAGCAGTCCCTCCAAACTCGATATATTTTTCTGGCCCAACCGACTAGGGCTCGACATAATTCGGACTGTTAAGGAGGCCATAACTCTTCTATGTCGACTCCACTGCGTGTTTTGATGGTTGAAGACGATTCGACCGACCTGGAGCTGGTGACTCAGGAACTTAAGGCCGTCGATATTCCTTAC
>JAYZBY010000143.1:0-10955 GCA_036338555.1 Acidobacteriota bacterium
GTTCAATTGATGCTCGGGCATGTCGATATTTCCACCACCCAGATCTATACCCACGTGACTCGAGAGAGGCTCAAGCAGATTTACGACAAGCACCACCCTCGGGCTTAGCCCGCATTATGCATAAATTGTCTACTGCAGTGCTGCAAGCGTACGTCTGCGGGGCCCGTCGTCGCACGTCTTGTCATTCCGGCGCCTGCGGCCCTTCGTTACGACAACCTATGCATAATCCGGGCTTAAAAATCGTATGAAAGTTCGCTGGCCGCGAATCTTCATCTACTCTCTGGGAGGATTTTGCTGTGGACTCCTGCTGCTGACCTGGAATCAACGAAATATCCAGAGATTTCATCTCGACATCATGAGCAACGACCTGAGGCACCAGGCCCGCTTGATGGAACCGCTGTTCCACTTCAGTGGGTCCACTACAGACAGCCAACTGGATGCCCTTCGCGACCAGATTCCCTACCCCACCACCATTATCAATGGTGAGGGCAGGGTAGTGGCGGATTCCCTGTTTTCTGGAGAGGATCTCAAGAAGATGGAAAACCAGTTGAACCAGGAGGAGATCGTGGAAGCGGGGCAGAACGGGACAGGGTTCGATGTGCGTCACCATGAGACTCCCGGCGGTTGGGTTCTCTTTGCAGCCGCCCAATCCTCAGGAGGAGGTTGCATTCGCCTTGCTCGGCCTGTCAGCGGACCCAACCAACCGAGGATCCTGTAGCCCTCCACCACCAAGACACTGAAAGTTTCACCACAAAGGCACAAAGACACCAAGAAGAAAACTGAGTCAGGGCGGGACGCCCTGACTCAGTCTCTGTCACTCCTTCGGAGCGAGGCCTGAGAAGTGGCGAGACCCCCTCGTAGCGGCGGCTCTGTGAAGCGGCCTTCCGGAGTGTGGGAGGCGCCTTAGAGCGCCGATTCCGGACGAACGTACATCGCACTACTAAGCAGTTAGTTCTTTTTTCTCGGGTTGCTCCGGGAGGTCCCGGCGTTCTAGCTGGCGAGCAGTGCGATCAATCCAGCTCACCTCGGAAATCTCCTCTTTGGCCGGAACTCCCAGTTCTTTGAAGCGTTTTGCCTGAACTACAACGCGGCGCTCAAATGAACCTACGGTTTCGTTGTAGGCCTGAACGGCCCGGTCAAGGGTGGTTCCCAGTCGGGTAAAGTGGTCGGCCAGTTTGAAGAGCCGGTCGTACAGGTCCTTGCCCATGGCCGAGATCTGCTCCGTGTTTTCGGCCATTTTCTCCTGGCGCCAGCCGTAACCGACTGCCTTGAGCAAAGCAATCAAAGTGGTGGGTGTGGCCAGAATCACCTTCTTCCGGATGCCCTTTTCCATCAAACCAGGGTTGTGGTGCAAGGCTGTGCTGAAGAGGCTTTCCAGGGGGATATAGAGCAGCACGAATTCGGGACTTTCCTCCAACTCATCCCAATAGGCTTTGCTGCCCAGCTGGGAGATATGACGTTCCAGCTGACGGGAGTGGTCGGTCAGCAGTCGGTTCTTCTTCTCTTCATCTTCGGTTTCAATGGCCTGTAGGTAAGAATCCAGCGGTGTCTTGGCATCAATTACAATCTTGCGCTGGCCTGGAAGATGGACGATCAGATCGGGTCTCAGTCGGGAATCCTCTCCTTCGATCGATGTTTGAGTCGTGAAATCACAATGTTCCACCAATCCCGCGAGCTCGACCACTCGTTTCAGGTTCATTTCGCCCCACTTGCCGCGAACGTGAGAAGCCCGCAGGGCTTTGGTTAGATTGCCGGTTTCCTGGCGCAGTTGGCCTTGAGTTTGGGCGACGTCTTCCAGGTATTGGCGCAATCCGCCGTAGGCCTGTTCCCTTTTTCGTTCCAGCTCGGCTACCTGCTTTTCATGCTTTTCGAGCTCTTTCTGCAGTGGATTTACGAGTTCCTGAATCGCCTGGTGTTTAAGTGCCAGATCCCCCTTGGCTTCGACCTGAAATTTTTCGAGGGTAGTGGTTGCCAACTCCACGAAGTTTTGATTATTGCGGAGCAGGGCATCATTGGCCAAAGCTTCAAACTGTTGATGCATCCGGTTTTTCGCTACCCCAAAAAATACGATATTGGCGACAATCAGCCCTATTGCGAACAAGGTGATAAGTGTAATATCCATGGCAGTGCTAGCCAGAATACTTCCCATATCTGACAATCAGTTATAGAGGGGAGAAGCGTGATGAAAGTTTGTTGTCAAGAGCTGGATACTCCTATCGGAAAATTGTTGGTTGCGGCCAGTTCCAGTGGGATTTGCCGAATCTGTTTTCCCAGTGAATCGGAAAGCGATCGTGCCCATTGGTTCGATCGCTATTTCTCCATGGCACCCCTCGAAGGGGTGGAGAGGGCCCTGGCTGAGGCGATGGAACAACTGCTCCGCTATTTCCAGGGCCGGGAGGAAACCTTTGACCTGCCTCTGGACTTGAGGGGGACGCCTTTTCAAATCCGAGTCTGGCGGCAACTGCTTGAAATTCCTTACGGCACCACGCTCAGTTATGGGGAGGTGGCTCGAGCCATTGGAAATCCTCGGGCCAGCCAGGCGGTGGGCTCAGCCGTGGGAAAGAATCCGGTGCCCATCGTGGTGCCCTGTCACCGCGTTCTCGGGCATGATGGATCGCTGGTGGGATTCGGAGGTGGATTGCCCACCAAGGAAAAGCTACTCGAATTGGAGGGCACGGGAGTGGGGGCGGACCCCTGACCGCTGACAAGAAGAATTCAGGATTTTGTGTCCGGGAGTGTGGGAGGCGCCTCAGTACGCCGATTCCGGAGGGCGCACGGTCGTGCGCCCCAACTCTTCTTTTCTGGATTCTGGATTCCTTCATTTATCCAGTTGTACTCTTGAGCCGGCAAATCTTAAAATAACGGCGATGAAGTCAATCGCGAAGGTTCTGGACAAGATCTACGCCGGCCAGCGGATCGACCGGGAGGAAGGGGTGGCTCTGCTACGATCCGGGGACCTGCATCAGATAGGCGGAGCGGCCAACTACGTTCGTCAAAAGAAGTGTCCGGCCAACGTGGTCTCCTTCCTGATCGACCGGAACATCAGCTATACCAACGTCTGCGTTGCGCGTTGCACTTTCTGCAATTTTTACCGCAAGCCGGGGGCAGATGGAGGGTATGTCCTTGGCCTTGAGGCTATTTTTAAGAAAATTGAAGAAACTATCGCGCTTGGTGGAACCGGAATCCTCATGCAGGGGGGAATGCACCCGGACCTGAAGATCGACTACTACGAGAATCTTTTGAGCTCCATCCGGGAACGCTATTCCATCCACCTGCACTGTTTTTCACCTCCTGAGATCGTGGTTCTGGCCCGCCTGAGCAAAATCACGTTCAAGGAAGCCATTCAGCGATTGAAGGAAGCCGGATTGGTTTCCATTCCGGGAGGAGGCGCGGAGATCCTCACCCAACGCATGCGTAAAGGAATCAGTCCCGGCAAGTGCACCGCCAAGGAGTGGCTGGAAGTGATGCGCATCGCCCATCAGGAGGACCTGTTGACGACCGCCACCATGATGATCGGGGGAGGGGAGAGGGTGGAAGAACGAATCGAGCATCTGGAGCGACTCCGGCAGTTGCAGGATGAAACGGGCGGATTCGTGGCCTTTATCCCCTGGAATGTTCAGCTCGATGGGACGCCCATGCAGGAGTCCATTCATGAGCAGGTCAGTCCCGTCGAATACCTGATGCTACTGGCCGTCAGTCGCCTTTATCTGGACAACATCCGCAATGTCCAGGTTTCCTGGTTGACACAAGGCCTGGAGGTGGCGCAGATAGCCCTTCATTTTGGAGCCAACGATGTTGGCAGTATCATGATTGAAGAGAACGTCATGAGTGCGGCCGGCGCCCATCGTACCGCCACTCGAACCGATCTCATCCGTGTCATCGAGCGAGCGGGGTTCACTCCCGTACAGCGAGATACCCTTTATCAAACCTTCCGACGCATCGCCTGACTTTAGGCCGGGTGATGCATGAATTCTCTACTAGGGTTTCGCCACCTTCATCTGAGGAACGAAGAGAACCTATGCATAGTCCGGGCAGGCGACTTGACTTTAGACCCAAAATGCATAAATATACATGTTTCATGTATAGCGCAAAGGGGAAACGCCACCAGGCCATTCTTGATTTAGTCAGTGAGGTAAAGATCGGCAGCCAGGAGAGTTTGCGTAAAAGGTTAGAAAAAAATGGCTTTGAGGTAACACAAGCGACCCTGTCCCGTGATCTCAAAGAGCTCAGTGTGGTGAAGACCGCCACTGAAGTGGGCGAATATAAATATGCGGTTCTGGACGACTGGGTGGGTCTTCACATCACCGGCTGCGAGGTGAGCTCCAATCTGTTGGTGGTACACACAGAGGCAGGAATGGCGGCACCCGTGGCCTACCGGATTGATTCTCTGGGGCTTTCGGGAATCTTGGGAACGGTGGCGGGGGAGGACACCCTTCTGGTAGTGGTAGCGGAAGGGCATGATGCCCGAAAGGTGAGAAAGGATATGTGGAAAGCGGTGCAGACATAGTGAAGAAAATCGTTTTGGCATACTCAGGAGGCCTAGATACTTCGGTCATGATGCACTGGTTGAAGGAGAAGTACCAGTGCCCGATCCTAGCATTCGTGGCCGACGTTGGACAGGGCGAGGATCTGGAGGCCGCGGAGAAAAAGGCCTATCAAACCGGTGCTGAAACGGTGGTGATCTCCGACCTGCGCGATGTCTTCGTCCGGGACTTTGTTTTTCCCGCCATGCAGGCTCATGCGCTTTATGAGGGAGAGTATTTGATGGGGACCTCTCTGGCCCGCCCTGTCATTGCCCGGGAGCAGGTCCAGGTGGCCCGGGACTGGGGTGCGGAAGCGGTTGCCCATGGGGCGACAGGTAAGGGAAACGATCAGGTTCGATTCGAACTTACCTACCAGGCACTGGCTCCTGAGTTGAAAATTCTGGCGCCCTGGAGAAGCTGGGATTTCCGGGGTCGCAGCGATTTGATTCAGTATGCCCAGGATCAGGACATCCCCATCTCCTCCAGCCAGGAGAAACCCTACAGTATCGACCAGAATTTGATGCATACCTCCTATGAGGGAGGAATTCTGGAGGATCCCTGGCAGGCGCCGCCGGAGGATATTTTTCTACGCACGGTTTCACCGCAGAAGGCCCCGGACTCGGCGATCGAGATGGTGATCGAATTCGAGGCCGGAGTTCCCGTCAAGCTGAACGAGAAGCAACTGGAACCGGTGGCACTTCTGGAAGAGCTTAATCTTGTGGCCGGAGCCAATGGAGTGGGCCGGGTTGATTTGGTCGAAAATCGCATGGTGGGCATGAAGTCCCGGGGCGTTTATGAGACCCCTGCAGTGACCGTGCTGCACAAGGCGCATCGGGCCTTGGAGTCACTGACCCTCGATCGTGAGGTGCAGCACCTGAAAGAGGACCTGGCTCCTCGTATTGCGGAACTCATCTACTACGGGTTCTGGTTCGCTCCGGAGATGGAGCTTCTCTTGCAGACCATCAGAAGTTCTCAGGAACGCGTCACCGGCAAGGTAAGAATGCAGCTTTACAAGGGAAACTGTATTGTTTGTGGTCGAAGTTCTCCTTACAACCTGTATGATCCCTCCTATGCGACCTTCGAAGCGGATGATGTCTACACCCAGGCCGATGCGGAAGGCTTCATTCGTCTTCAAGGGTTGCGTCTTCAGATCGGAACCCTTTTGAAGCGGAGTCAGGAGAATCCGTTAACAGACAAAACCCCTCAATGATCTCCAATGAAACCGGACTTCGTCCAAGAGCAACTGAAGACGAATGAAAGACAAGAAGATGAAGAAGCCCTGGGTCGGCCGGTTCAAGGCCGATCTGGATTTGACGGTTCAAAAGTACACCCGATCGCTGCATCTGGACCGACGGCTGGCCTCGTACGATATTCAGGGAAGTCGCGCTCATGTACGGATGCTGGCAGCACGCGGAATCATTACTCAACAAGACGGGGAAAGTATCCTCAAGGGATTACGCCAGATCGAGCAGGAAATTAAATCAGAAGATTTTCCTTACCGAGAGGAGCTGGAAGATATTCACATGAACATTGAATATCGGCTGCAGGAAATCATCGGTGAGGCGGGAGGACGAATTCATACCGGGAGAAGCCGCAATGATCAGGTGGCCCTGGATCTGAAGATGTTCTGTCTCGAGACGGCCATGACCTGGCGAAGTCAGGTTCGTGAGCTCCAGGGAGTCTTGTTGGAACGTGCACAGGAGCTCAAGACCGATCTGTACCCCGGCTGGACTCATCTGCAAGCCGCACAGCCGATTTCATGGGGACACTATATGTTGGCCTTTTGTGAGATGTTGGAACGGGATTACCATCGGTTAACCTCATACCAACAACTTCACTCCTATAGTCCGCTGGGTGCCGGGGCGCTAGCGGGGAGCACGCTGCCTCTTGAGCCGGGCCGGACCGCTCAAGAACTCGGTTTTTCCTCGACGTTCAACAACAGCTATGACGTGGTGGGTGACCGAGACTTTATCCTGGAATTACTTCAAATCGCCTCTCAAGCAATGCTTCATCTCAGCCGTTTTGCAGAGGATTTTATCTATCTCTCAAGCACTCCGGTGGGCTGGATTGAATTGCCCGACTTCTTGTGTACGGGCAGCAGTATGATGCCGCAGAAGAAGAACCCGGATCTTCTGGAACTGACCCGTGGAAAAACTGCTTCCGTTCTGGGCCACGCTTCAGCCATTGCCTCTCTCATCAAGGGCCTCCCCACTTCTTATCATCGTGATCTTCAGCAGGATAAGGAGCACCTTTTCAGCGCGGTTGACATGGTAGCGGGAACCCTGGACGTGATACCTCTGGTGGTATCGGACTTCAAGGTCAACCAAGAAAGGGTGGAAAAGGCTCTCCGGCAGGGCTTTCTGATGGCAACGGACCTAGCCGAGTATCTGGTGACCCGGGAGGTGCCCTTTCGAGATGCACATCAGAGGGTGGGAAAACTGGTAGCCTACTGTTTGGACGAGGGTCTGACCTTGGAGCAGGTTCCATTGGAGAAATTGCAGGAGTTTGCTCCGGAATGCGGTCCTGAAGTCAGCGAGGTCCTGCGGTTCGAGAGTTTTCTGAAACGCCGTTGGCACAAGGGGAGCCCGGGCCTGGTCTCAATTGAGGGACAGATCGCCGAGTGGCACGAGAAAATCAAGGAACTGTAATGAAAGATTTTTTGTCGCTCAAGAATCTCCAGGCCGATTTGTGGAAGCAGTTGCTCCAGGTCAGCCTTGAAGTCAAGGAGCGTTCTGCCAATTTTCGACAGATGCTCCTGGGCAAGAGCCTGGTTTTGATCTTTGAAAAAGCGTCACTGAGAACCCGTCTCACTTTCGAGTTGGGTATGAAGCAGGTGGGCGGGGATGCGGTCTATCTTGACTATCGGGAGTCCCGATTGGGGGGACGGGAATCGCTGACGGATGTCGCACGGAATCTGGAGCGATGGTTTGACTGCATCGTGACGCGAACCTTTTCCCATGAGGTTGCCATCGAGTTGGCCGAGCAAACCTCGGTTCCGGTCATCAATGGCCTGAGTGACAAGGAACATCCCTGTCAGGCTCTGGCGGATGTCTTTACGCTTCAGGAGAAATGGGGAGAGGTCGAGGGTAAGACGCTCGTTTATGTGGGAGACGGGAACAATGTCTGTGCCTCCTTGATTCACGCCGCTGCGCTATCCGGAATGTCGTTCGTGGCGGTGACTCCAACCACCCATCAGCCCTATGCGGAGGCGGCTGAGGATTTCGAAGCTCTTGCTGTCTCGAGTTCGGCCTCCTATCGTTATACCGACTCACTGGATGGGCTTGAGGGGGCGGATGCTGTTTACACGGATACCTGGGTGAGCATGGGGCAGGAAGAGGAAGCCAAAGAGCGCCTTCGAGACTTGCAGGATTATCAGATAACGCCCGAATTGATGGCCTCCACAGGCAAGGAATCCTATTTTATGCACTGCCTTCCGGCCCATCGTAATCAGGAAGTGACCGATGCGGTGATAGATTCTGCCCAATCCCTGGTCTTTGAGCAGGCCGAGAATCGGTTGCATGTGCAGAAGACTTTGCTTCTGACCTTTCTGGCTCCCGGAGATTTGACGCGCTATCTGCAGCTGGAAAAGTTTGCGGCCTTTAATAACTGATAGAAGAAGAACCCTGCCTCCTGAAGTAAGACGCGGGTGTGGGGGGGGCGCCTCCGGGCGCGGCTTCCGGAAGGCCGCACACAAAGCGGCCGCTACACTGGAGACCCACGACCAAAACAAACGACAGCACGAGGGCACGACAGCACGAAAGCGTGGCACGACTCCGTGAGGAGTCGTGCCTCATTGACACCCCAGGGGGGCTGTGCTACTTTTTTCGGGTTTCAAGCCCGGATTATGCATAGTACGGGCTAGTCGAAGGAGGATTGATGGCGAGAAAAGGGAGACACCTGTTCACTTCTGAATCGGTCAGTGGAGGACATCCGGATAAGATGGCTGATCAGATTTCGGATGCCGTCCTGGATGCAGTTCTGGCTCAGGACCCAGGGGGACGAGTGGCCTGTGAGACACTGGTGACGACCGGTCTGATCGCAGTGGCTGGGGAAATTACCACAACTGGAAGCGTGGATTATCCGTCTGTGGCCCGGGAAGTAGTTCTGGATATTGGCTATACGAAGCCCGAGTACGGATTTGATGGCGGTTCTTGCGGGGTGATCTGTGCGGTCGATAAACAGTCTCCAGATATCGCTCAAGGAGTCGATGTTGGAGGTGCCGGTGACCAGGGGTTGATGTTTGGTTATGCCTGCTCGGAGACTCAGCAGTTGATGCCGATGCCCATCAGTCTAGCCCATCAACTGGTGGCCCGCCTGACCCAATGCCGTGAGGAGGGAAGTATCAAGTGGCTCCGACCCGATGGTAAATCCCAGGTAACCGTGGAATACGACGGGTCCAAGCCCATTCGAGTCGATACCGTTGTTATTGCAGCTCAACACGATGACGACGTCAGCAACGAAGAGATCGAAGAAACCATCATCAAAAGAATCATCCACGAGGTCATTTCTGAGGATCTGCTGGACCAGAACACGACCCTTCACATCAACCCGACAGGGCGTTTTGTGGTGGGAGGTCCCCACGGGGACTGCGGTGTCACGGGGCGCAAGATCATCGTCGATACCTATGGGGGGGTGGGGAGCCACGGCGGTGGAGCCTTTTCGGGAAAGGACCCTTCCAAGGTAGATCGCTCGGCCTCCTACATGGCGCGCTATATCGCCAAGAACTGTGTCGCAGCGGGTCTGGCTGAAAGTATGGAAATTCAGTTGGCCTACGCCATTGGAGTACCCGAGCCCGTTTCTGTCATGGTCGATACCCAGGGAACGGGACGGGTTGGAGACGACACCATTATTGACTTGATCCGAACTCACTTCAAGCTTACCCCTCAGGCCATCATCGACATCCTGGATCTGAGACGGCCCATTTTCCGGAAGACCGCAGCCTACGGACATTTTGGAAGAGAAGATGCCGACTTCACCTGGGAGGCAACCGACAGGGCCGAAGAATTGCGTCTAGCGGCAGGGCTGTCCGAACTGGATGCCAAGCCGGTAGTGAGTTGACGATTTACCGATTTCCCCAAAATCCAATTCGGAGAAGGACTCCATGAAGTATGACGTCAAAGACATCACCCTAGCCCAAAAGGGTCTGAACCGTATCGAATGGGCGGACCAGTCGATGCCGGTTCTGCGTTTGATTCGAGAGCGATTCGAACAGGAAAAGCCTTTGGAAGGTACACGCATCGCAGCCTGCCTGCATGTCACCACCGAGACGGCCAATCTGGCTCGGGCTCTCAAATGCGGCGGTGCTGACGTGTACCTGTGCGCTTCCAACCCTCTCAGTACTCAGGATGATGTCGCCGCTTCGCTGGTAAAGGACTTCGAGATCCCGGTCTTTGCCATCAAAGGAGAGGACAACGACATTTATTACTCGCACATTCAGGCCGTTCTGGAGGAGAAGCCTCAAATTACCATGGATGACGGCGCGGATCTGGTGACGGCTGTGCTTTCCGATCGCGAGGATCTCATCCCGGGAATTATTGGAAGTACCGAGGAGACCACCACTGGGATTATTCGTCTGCGCAGTATGGCGGAAGAGGGCGTTTTGCGTTTTCCCGTGATGGCTGTCAATGACGCGAATACCAAACATCTCTTCGATAATCGATACGGTACGGGTCAGTCCACCGTGGACGGAATCGTCCGAGCAACCAATCTGCTGCTGGCGGGTACCCCGTTTGTGGTCGTCGGTTATGGCTGGTGCGGTCGGGGGGTGGCCATGCGAGCCCGGGGGATGGGAGCCCATGTCATGGTGACCGAGGTGGATCCTCTGCGGGGACTGGAAGCGATCATGGATGGTTTCCAGGTCTTGCCCATGGCGGAGGCTGCGAAACTTGGGAAAATTTTTGTCAGTCTGACTGGCAACAAGCATGTCCTTCGCAAAGAGCACTTCGAGTTGATGGCGGATGGGGCCGTCATCTCAAATTCCGGACACTTCAACGTGGAAATCGACATCCCGGCCCTGGAGTCCTTGAGCAAGGAGAAGCGGGTGGTTCGAGAATTTATCGAAGAGTACCTTCTCGAGAACGGCCGCCGCATCTATCTGCTGGGAGAGGGCCGTCTTATCAACCTGGCGGCAGCCGAAGGACACCCGGCCTCGGTGATGGACATGTCCTTTGCCAACCAGTCGCTGGCGGCGGAACATCTGGTCAAAACCCAGGGGGAACTAAAGGCTCAGGTTTATCCCGTGCCCCCTGAAATCGACCAGGAAATCGCACGCCTCAAGCTCTCCTCGATGGGCGTTCAAATCGATGAACTGACCAGCGAGCAGAAGACCTATCTGAGTTCGTGGACTGAAGGAACGTAGTGAAGAGGGGGGGGGGGTTGGCCCCCCGGGGGCGGGTGCAACATGCACGGTCCACCGTCCCCCTGGCAAGATCC
>JAYZBY010000144.1:0-8899 GCA_036338555.1 Acidobacteriota bacterium
GTCCATGGCCAGCTCGTACATGTTGGCCGCTAGATCCTCATCGGTTTCCTTGAGTTCTCCGTTAACCAGACGGTTTCCAAACTCGGTCCCCGGCTCGATGGTGAGATTGTAAAGAGAGAGATGTTCAGGCGATAAACCAAGTGCTTCCTCAAGATCGGCTCTCCACTTGGCCAGAGTTTGGCCCGGGAGAGCGAACATCAAATCCAGATTCACGTTGTCGAAACCGGTCCGGCGAAGTTGGTGATAGGCGGCGCGAGCTTCCTCGGCGTTGTGGATTCGCCCCAGAGTTTTCAGGTGGGAGTCTTCAAAGGATTGAACTCCCAGGCTGACCCGATTGAATCCCATCTCACCAACGGCTGCGAAGTAATCTTTGGATGTCGTCCCCGGATTACATTCGATGGACCACTCGGCGTCTTTTTCGATTTGAAAGGTCTCGCCCAGGGCAGTGACCAGCTCCTCGAGTTCCGCAAGCGTCAATTCCGATGGAGTTCCTCCTCCCAGGAACACCGTTGTGGCGGAGCAACCCCTCCAGGCGGTGGTTCGAATCTCTTCCTGAAGGGCTTCCAGGTACATCTGGCGGGCTTTTACACTCAAGGGCCCGGAGGTGAAGTCACAGTAGTGGCATTTGCGGACACAAAAAGGGATATGAATATAGAGGCCCAGGGGGACTTCTTTTTTTCGCTTTTTGGTCTCTGTGCTCATCTCTAAATTGTGAGTCTTAACTTCTGGATTTTGTCTAAAGGGGCCGTGCGCCCCTACCCTTCTTATTCTATCTTCAGCACACTCAGGAAAGCCTCCTGGGGGATCTCCACCTGGCCCACCGATTTCATGCGTCGCTTGCCCTTCTTTTGTTTTTCCAGGAGTTTTCGTTTTCGGGTGACATCTCCTCCGTAACACTTGGCCAGCACGTTTTTGCGCTTGGGAGGAATCCGTTCGGCGGCGATCGCCTTGGAGCCCAAAAAGGCTTGAATTCGAATCTCGAACAACTGCCGGGGAAGAACCTCTTTCAAACGAGTCACCAGAGCCTTCCCTCGGGTGTAGGCCGTGTCGCGGTGAGTAATGAAGCTCAGGGCATCCAGGGATTCTCCGTTGACGGTCAGATCCAGCTTGACCAGATTGCCTTCGCGGTAGCCCATAAATTCGTAATCCAGCGAAGCGTAGCCTCGAGTACGGCTTTTCAGGGCGTCAAAAAAATCGAAGAGGATTTCCGTGAGGGGCAGTTCATTGGTCAGCATCAGACGGTTGCCCGCCATGTAGTCCATGGATCGAAAGGTACTGCGGCGATCCTTGCATAACTCCATGCAGAGGCTCACATAATCATTGGGAGTAATGATGGTGGTCAGAACAAAAGGTTCTTCGATCTTGGCGACCTTGCCCGTCTCGGGCCAGTTGCTGGGGTTGTCCACGTGAAGGACGGAACCATCGGTGAGAGTGATGCGATAGATCACGGAAGGGGATGTGGCGATGAGTTCCAGATTAAATTCGCGTTCCAGTCGTTCCTGGATGATTTCGCTGTGCAGCAGTCCCAGAAATCCGCACCGGAATCCGAACCCCAGAGCCGCGGAAGTTTCCGGTTCAAAGGAGAGAGCTCCATCGTTGAGCTGAAGTCGTGCCAGGGCTTCCCGTAGATCGGGGAACTGGTCACTTTCTACCGGATAGAGTCCGTAAAAGACCATGGGCTTCACTTGCTGGTATCCGGGGAGAGCTTCGCTGCTGGGATTCTCGGCGTCTGTCATGGTGTCCCCGACGCGACACTGGCCAATTTCTTTTATTCCGGCGTGAACGAATCCCACCTGGCCCGGGTCCAGAGTTTCAGTTGATTGCATATCGGGAGCAAAGACACCCACCCCGGTTACTTCCGCTTCATGACCCGACGCCAACATCCGCATCTTCATTCCAGGCTTTAAAGTGCCGTCCACAATCCTCACATAGGCGATGATGCCGACATAAGGGTCGAAATGGCTGTCAAATACCAACGCGCGCAGCGGAGGGCGGGGCTCACCCTTTGGGGGAGGGATCCGCTTCACGATGGCCTCGAGGATCTCCTGAATCCCGTCGCCTCGTTTGGCGCTCGCTACAAGACACTCGGAGCCCTCGAGCGTCAAAGTCTCTTCCATCTCCTCCTTCACCCGCTTGGGATCAGCCGAAGGAAGGTCGATTTTGTTGATGACCGGAATGATGGCCAGATTGTGGTTGATGGCCAGATTGACGTTGGCCAGCGTTTGGGCCTCAACTCCCTGGGCTGCGTCCACCACTAGCACAGCTCCTTCACAGGCATTCAAGCTGCGCGAAACTTCATAGGTGAAGTCGACGTGGCCTGGAGTATCGATCAGATTGAGTTCGTACAGCTGGCCATCCCGAGCGCGATAGTCTAGACGGACTGCGGACATCTTGATGGTGATGCCCCGCTCGCGTTCCAGATCCATACGGTCCAGGACCTGCGCGCGCATCTGGCGAGCTTCCACGGTGCCGGTAGTCTCCAGCAACCGATCTGCAAGCGTCGATTTGCCGTGATCGATATGGGCAATGATGCAGACATTACGAATGTGAGTTTTATCCATAGTGAGCATCACCCCTGATCAAAGGGCGCACGGCCGTGCGCCCCTACACTTTTAAAATGCATAACCCACAGTCGAGACGATTCCGAAGTCGTTTTTCCTGACGTCGATCTGGGGCGGGTCGCTGTCGAAATTGTCAAACATCTGAAGCCCCAGGTTGAATCCAGCAAACAAGGGAATTCTTAGGTTGGCAGACCATTGAACCCTGTAGCGGCTGTCCGTCAGGATGGGAAGGAGTTGGGCCAGGGTGCTAATGATGAAAGGCTCGAAGCGTGCCGATTCAAATTCCAAGCCGGTGATGGCTTCGGCGCTGAGTGTCCTGTCCAGGCCCTCAAAGTTCTCCTGCAGAAAAGTGAGCCCTCCGAAAAGGGAAAGTTGAGTCATCGGATCCAGCTCGAACTCCAGGCCAAATCCTCCCCCCTCGCTGGTGCGAAGGTCCAGTTTTTCCCTCTCGTCGGTTTCGACAAGCCCTTGAATGAAAAAAAAGAGACGGGAATCGAGGCGCCGGTCGTAGCGGCCTTGTGCTGAATGCATGCTCGATGCTTCTGTGCCGTCCTGGGTGCTGTACAGGGATTGTGCCAGGATTCTTATCCGGTCTGCATCAGTTTGCCGTGCCGGGTTAAAAATGAAAGTGAGATTGTCGATCGTCGTATTTCCCCGAACCAGGGTATACCCCAGGTTGGCGCTGCCGTTCCAGGATTCCAGAAATCTCGGGGCGTCGGGAATGTTTGTGTCCTTGTAAATGGCAACGATCTGTGCAAATGGGATGGGAGGGTTGGAATCAATCTGCAGGGTTCCCGGCTCCGGACTTGAGAGAAGGCCCCTTGCGGCAACCCCGTCGTCAAGTTCCACGATCAGTGGAGATACCGCAGACAGGGTCTGGATCTGGTCCCAGGCGATTTCGAGTGTTCCCGCATAAGCCGTCTGAAAGGTGAGATTTGCCGATGCCAGGCTCTGGATCTCTCCGCTGAGACGGTCGCCGTTGATCAGATGAATGGTATCCGCTGTCAGAAAGCAGGTATTTACCAAGACTGCGACGGTACTGAGTAGGAAATGGTTCATGAGGGCCTCCGACTGGTGGTCTAACGCACCACGTGACCCATGCGACTCCAGCGAGTGCGACTGAGAAAATAGAAGGCGCGTTCCGCGTATAAACCAAGGATTTCGGGAAGGGAAGACTTCAGATAGGCATCTGAATCGTCTTCGTAGGACCAAAACACAAACAGGGGGCTTCCAACAATGTTTCCTAAAGGGAGCATGCCGAAGTATCGACTGTCGGCGCTGTCGTCTCGGTTGTCGCCCATAACGAAGTAGGAGTCCTCAGGGATGATAATGGGGCCGAAGGTATCACGCTTGAAATCCCCGCTGAACATGTGAAATTGACTCCGGTCGGAATAAATGTAGTCATCTGAGTGGAATTTGTAAGGTTCGTCGAGAGGCTTGCCGTCAATGTGAACGATCTTGTCCTTGATTTCCAGTCTCTCTCCAGGAAGGCCAATCGTCCGTTTCACGTAAAGCACTTCAGGCTGCCTGGGGAATTTGAACACAACGATATCTCCCCGTTCAACGGAATGGATGGGGGTTATGGGAAGGCCCGCCTGGAAGCCGTTGCGAATGGTGAACTTGTCGATCAGTAGACGGTCGCCCACCAGAATGGTCGGTTCCATGGAAGGTGTGGGCACCGTCATGGGGTGGACCACGTAGGTTGTGACAAACAGCGCAAAAATCGTACACACGATAATGGTGACAAAGTATTCACGCAGGATGCCGTACTCCTGCTGTTCGCCATCAGGCTGCGCAATCTCTTCGCCGATTGGCGCTTGAAGATCGGGTTCGGAGGAGGGCTCTTCTATTGGTTCACGATTTTCCATAAGGGGGCCAAAACCCGTCTGCTATCTTATCAAACCCTGGGCCGCTGGTCTTCGACCAGCGCGTTCCACGAAAAACTGACAACTGAAAACTTACAGCTGACAAGCCGGAATCAGGAGGTAGGGCCCCACGGCAAGGTCGTTGTAGTGGCCGCGCGCTGAGCGGGCCGCCCGCAACGGCGCCCTGTGGCGCCGCCCACACTCTGGACCCTAAGAAGGAGCCAGGAGAAGCGTGTTTCACACACGGAGAACCTCCTCGCTGACGCTCGGAGTGGAGAAGGGTCCGGAATTGAATGTCGGGCTTGTTTCGGATTTGGAAGTTCTGATTTCGGATTTTCTGTCAGAAGGTAGAAATCACAATCTTCATGTCAGGGGTCAGCTCTTCCCCCACGCTCCTCCTCACCTCACCAGTTGCCCCATTCGGCTCCAGCGGGTGCGGGTAAGGAAGAAGAGAGTCCGCTCGCCGTAAAGCTGGATCAACTCCCAGGGGGTTGATTTCAGGTGGGCATCGGGAGCGTCTTGATAGGACCAGAAGATAAAAAGTGGTTTTCCAACGATGTGGTCTCGCGGCAGAAAGCGCCAAAAGCGGCTGTCCAGGCTGTCGTCACGATTGTCGCCCATGACGAAGTAGCTATTCTCGGGAATAGTGATGGGTCCGTAGTTATCCCGGTCCATTGGGAGCAGAGGATTCGGGCTCCCTTCGGGATAAATGCGGTCATCGGAATGAGTCGTGTACGATTCTTCCAGTGGTTCTCCCTGGATGTGAACGATTTTGTCCCGAATCTCCAGGGTTTCGCCTGGAAGGCCGATGACTCGCTTGACCAGCAGGATGTCGGGTTGAATCGGAGATTTGCAAACAATGATGTCGTGCCGCTTGATCTGGTAGGTCGGGAGCAGGGGCAGGCCTGCTTTAAAGCCGTTGCGGATGGTGAATTTATCCACCAGGACGCGGTCCCCCACCAGGATGGTAGGTTCCATGGAAGGCGTAGGCACGCTCATCGGATGCACCATGTAGGTGGTCACAAAAAGAGCTACCACCGAGCAGATCACGATGGTCAGAAAGTACTCCCGAAAGACGCTGGGTTTCCAGCCGGGTTGGCTGTCCTCTTGCTTGGGTGTTTTCTGTTTTTCCGATTTTGACACGGTGCCCCTCGGTCCTTTCACAAAGGTTCTTGTGATTCTCTCATATTCCTTCGGTCCTGGTCGCCAGAGTTACCCGGGCATGGTCAGGAGACCGGGCAAGCAGTTCCTGGAGGCTTTGTCCTGTTACCGGATCGTGCAGATTGGGGGCGATCTCCTGGAGTGGAATCAACACAAAGTTTCTCCGCGACCAGTGCGGATGAGGAATTGAAAGCTGGGGTTGATCAATGATCTGTTGATCATAAAGAATGATATCAATATCAATGTTGCGGGGACCCTTGCTCACTGCTCGAAGGCGCTGCATTTCCGATTCCACCTGCTGGCACGCGCGCAACAGCTGGAAGGGGTCGAGCTCGGTTTTCACCTGGCAGACGAGATTCAGGAAGTCGGGTTGATCGGTCAAATCCACAGGTTCTGTTTCATAAAAGGAGGAGAGCCGGACCGGCTGGATCCCCTTATCCTGCAGCTTCTCCAGAGCTCTGTTCAGATGGGTTTCTCGGGTGCCCAGATTGGACCCTAGTGAAAGGTAGACGTCAGACATGATCGTCAAAAGATATTTTCGGGTTGTGGAATGGTTCCGAAATCACCGATACCTTTCAAAAATACGGTGAAGCGAACCTGTTTTTCCTCACGGATTCCCACGTTGAATCCTCGGTATTCAACCGAAAAACCACAGCATTCCCAGAAATAGTTGAGTCGTGATTGATGGGACAGAAAACGTTCGGCGCGTACATCATAGCTGAAGGTTGTGGAGACGGAAAGGCCGCGTTGGAGGTTCCCAATGGCGATCTGTGCCTGGAGTTGGTTGCTTTTAAAGATATCGGGATCCAGTGAACTGTTTTCCGTGATCTCGACCAGATCGGAGGACTTTTTGGTGACAAAGTAAGTGCCTCCCAGATACAGGCCGGGACGGGAAAGGAAGCCGGTGACCGAGAAGTTCCGGAAGACACCGAACTTGGGATCATAATCGCTCCGCACGTCAAAGCTGTAGCTTGGCTGGGGTGTGAACCGAACCACGGTGGTCAAGGGTGAGTAGGTGCGGTCCGTGGTGCCGTAGGGGAATCCGGTGAGGGTATTGAGAGGGTGAAACTGGTTAACGGTACCCGGTATAAGAGCTCCGTCGAAGTTGGAGTCAAAGAAAACTTTTTGCGCCAGTTTCACGGAGAGCCACTCGTGAGTCATTTCCCCGTATTCCGTCTGTCGTTTGACGAAGAGGCGATTCCACAAGGCGTATTCCACTTCGTTGGTGTTGGCGACGGCGTCCACCTCATCAAAACGAAGGATACGGTCGAAGTCTTCCACTCCGGTGATGTAGCGATACCGAAAGGTTGGCTCGATAAGGTGCTTCCAGAGTCCTCCCGAGGAGTTGTGATAGATCCTGGATAAACCCCATCCCTGCAAATCCAGCGTGAATTCCGCATATCTCCGGTCAATGTTGTCCCCGCTTAAAGGGTTTTCAGTCGGTTCTATTGAGGTGTTCAGACTGTCGCTGTAGAAGGTTTCTCGAAAGCCCACACGGGGGGTTACCCTCAGGCCTTGAAAAAGAGGCAGTGAGAAGTAAAACTGCGGGAAGAGGTCTAGGCGTTGAATGATTCCCGGTGTCTCGAAGAAGTCTCCCTGGGGCTGGTCCCCTGGAGATGAAAGAAGACGGGTCCGGGAACGTCCCTCCGCTGACGCATCCAGGTCAACGTAGAACGGCGCATCGAAAAAGGTTTCCCCGGTGAGCTTGAAATTAAGCGAGGGGGTGTTGCGGATCACCACATTGGGACCCGGGAAGACCGTTTCTTCTCGGGCAACCAGTAGATTGAAAGAGCGAGCTCCGGAAGTATTGCTCACGAAGACGCGCGAATTGTCGGTAGGAAGGGTCGCTGTGTAGAAACTGTCCGAGAAGACCTGGCGGAACACGAAATTGGAAACCAGGTTGAAGTCCGCCACGGCCCTGAATCCATGAGGAAGTCGGGTCTCTCCGATTCCGGTGAAGGTAGTGCCTCCCTGATCCTTACGGTCATCGACAAAGCGCCAGTCCAGTTCCAGCGAGGTGAGTGGGTTGGGACGGGTGCGAAAGGTTATCCCGTGCCCGAAACCCCGTTCGGAATAATAATCCTCATGGAATGTTAAATCGGCACTCCGACCCAGAACCAGATAAAAGGATTGGCTGATCCGGCTCCCCTTATCGTTGGAATTCCCGATGGAGGGCGGTAAAAGTCCGCTGGAACGTTCCTTTTCCCCGGTGGGGAAGAACATGACGGGAAGATAAAAGACAGGAATCTTCTTCACTTTGAACAGCGTATGGTTGAATCGGACCATTCCTCCGCTTCGGATATGGGCTTCCTTGATGGTGAAGCTCCATTTGGGTACGGCCTCCTCACAGGCCGTCAGGAATCCATCCTGGGCGGTATAGGTGTCAGGGCCTGTCTTCAGCAGTCTTCGGGCCTCAACGTAGAGTTCATCGTCGGTGAAACCCCGGGCATCGTGGATGATACCGGTGTTGGTTTTGAGGTTGAGTTCGGCCCGGGTTCCTTGCAGGTGCTGCAGTCCCTCGGTCACTTCCACTCCATCCGGGGCCACCACCTGGCCGCTCAGAAGGTCGTAGCTGAGACGGGGCGCTTTCAGGACCATGTCCCGGTAGGAAATCACGACATCGCCTTCGGCTGACCAAAGGGTCCCCGAATCGCGGATGAGCCGTTCGGCCTCGAGCACAATGGTGTCGCCTGCGTAATCAAATTCTGCCCGGGCACGTTCCTGGGGAGAAGGAAACACCTCCAAAAAAAAGCAAGTGAAAATGAAACTGCCTACCCACCATCGCATTCAGTAACGATAGCAGATACAGACGGCGTGGAGTAAACGACTGAAGCACTGACCATCACAGTAACTGTGTGTGGACAGCCGGATCAGGTTAATGTTAGTCTTTTCCGAACCAATGGCAGAGAAGGCCTTATCTACAGAAGGGGTTGGGGGTCAGCAGCAGGCTTCCGAGGAGAAGAAGTGGCCTTCCTACCGCATGGTGGAAGCACGCATGCGGAAGATCTACTTCAGATTCTACAAGGAGACCTATAAATCCACCGACATCGACCGTAAAACCAAGGAACTCATCGCCATAGCCGCCTCCCTGGGCTTCAATTGTGAGGGATGCCTGGAAGGGCATCTGAAAAAGGCCCTGGAGTTCGGGGCCACCCGGCAGGAGATCAGTGAAGCCATCTGCATTGCCATGGGAGTTGCCGCCGCCGGAGTCGTGGATCAGACCGATATTGTGGCTGAAAAGCTCCAGCTCGACCACTTCGAATAGTCCGACTCTCCTCAAGGCCAGCTTGGAAAAATCAAAACTCAAGGATC
>JAYZBY010000145.1:0-4726 GCA_036338555.1 Acidobacteriota bacterium
CGATCCGGAGACAGGTGCCATCACCATGAACGAAAAAATCATTCCCAGGGAGGTCAGGACCTCTCAGCTGGTCTGCCCGGGAATGCGCGGTGGAAAGCTGTGGCAGACCGACGCCTACAATCCCTTGACCAACACTCTTTACAGCCCGGTCAGCAATGAATGCATCGTCTTTGAGATCCTGCCGCTGGAGGTCAGCGTCTCGGGACTCAATTACGGTCAAATCGAGCATATGGAGGGCTCCGGCGGTCAAGTGGGGAGACTGGCTGCGGTGTCGGCTTCCACGGGCGAGCTGCTGTGGACCTATGATCAACGCGCCGCCATCGGCTCGGTTCTGACAACAGCCGGAGGACTGGTGTTTGCCGGTGACCTCTATCGATATTTCAGGGCCTTTGACGCCGAGACCGGCAAGGTGCTCTGGGAACTTCCGCTCAACGCCCCTGTTACAGGCTATCCAATAAGCTACGCCGTGGATGGGAAGCAATATGTGGCGGTCGGGGTGGGCGAAGGAACGGGTGGGCAGCGCCATCTGGCCTTGTTGTACCCCGAGTTGAAAACTCCTGTTGGAAGCAACGTTTTGATGGTATTCGCGCTGGGTGACTGAGTGCCTCGCTGCATAAATACGATGATGTTTCCCCTGACGACCTAACCTGTATTCAACGAAAATTTCTAATTCTGGTTGATGGTCTGTAACGACAACATGCCTCTCTGGCTCGCCCGTTTTCTCACTTCTTTGGCGCGTTCACACTCCTCTGCAAAGAGGGTACGGTATTCGCCAATGACTGTAGTGATCTCTCGTAAATTCTTGAAAGTGTCCTCGCTAAAGGCCTCGGTCGGGATGCCTTTTAGTACCTTAGAAAGCCTGTCAGTAACAGCGATACTAAAGTCGTCATCGGTCAGCAGGTCTTCCGCCTCCCATTGTGGTTCGGTGAAGAAAATTGCCCCGTTCATGATAGGGCTGGACTCCGAAGAAACACTCAGTCCCAAGGCCATAAATTGCGTTGCTTGAGAGCTTCCACCAGCGGTTTCGCTCTGCGCAATTCACTGGCATCAGGGAGATGATAGGGACTCTTCGGGTTACTCTGTTTGTCTTGCCAATCCATCAGCCATCTAAGAGCAGTCATCTGGCAGGAAGCATTGGCTGCGTTATTGGCTGCTTCCATGATGTGTTTTTCTTCGTCCGCCTGGGATTCCATGGCTTTGACCGTGAAGCATAACAGGGGCTTGGCGGCCCGGCCAAGCTCCTCGACCCAAGGGTTGAAGTTCCAACTCGATCGATGGTCTCCGGGGGGGGCTTGGCTTGTTGGCCGAAGCTGATTCGGAGTATGCTGGACGTCAGCAACCGAGAGTTCCATCCAACCCAAAGGAGCATCGCATGGCCATCAGTCGTCGGACCTTTTTAACCGGAGCCGGACTCACGCTGGCTGTGGCGGCCACCCCGGTAGGACTGCGATTTTTCGCTGGGCCCAGGCCGGATGCCATGGCCGAGGGCTTGAATCCCAGCCTCTGGGTGAAAATCACACCGGACAACCAGGTGACGGTGGTCATGTGCAAATCTGAAATGGGCCAGGGCATTCATACCGCCCTGCCCATGATCGTCGCGGAGGAGCTGGACGCGGACTGGAATCAGATCCGAATCGAGAAGGCTCCAGTGCGCGAAGAGTACGACGATCCGGATGCTCAGCAAGGTCACGTGACCTATGGCAGCACCAGTGTTCGACACTTCTATGCACCTCTCCGAAAGGCCGGTGCCGCCGGCCGAGAGATGCTACTCGAGGCAGCGGCACAAAACTGGGACGTGCCCGTCGGCGAGTGTGAGACCTCTCTTGGTCAGGTTCATCACCGGGGAAGCGGGCGTGTGCTTTCCTACGGTGAGTTGTGTGAAGCGGCAGGCCGTCTCCCCATTCCCGAGAATCCGAGACTGAAGGACAAGAGTGAATTTACGCTTTTGGGGAAGAGTGTGCCGCGCCTGGACATTCCGGACAAGGTCAACGGACGGGCCCAGTTCGGCATCGACACCTTTGTGCCGGAGATGTTCTATGGTGTGGTGGCTCACCCCCCGGCCTACGGGGCCAAGCTCCTCTCCTATGATGAGGCGGCCGCAATGAAGCTCTCAGGCGTCCATTACGTGGGAGAAATCGAGCGGGGCATCGGAATCTGTGCCGATACGCTGGAGGCTGCCTGGAAGGGGAGGGAGGCCCTGAAGATTCGGTGGGACAAGGGCGTCCAGCCGGAGCTGAATGACGAATTGCTGGACCGCATTTACCGGGAGAGCCTGGACCGGAAGGGAGTCTCGGCCCGGGATGATGGCGATGTCGAGGGTGCCTCAAGCGGAGCTCATACCCGGGTTCAGGCCGAGTATTTTCTGCCCTATCTGGCTCACGCCACCATGGAGCCCATGAACTGTACCGTTCATGTCCTTCCCGATCGATGCGACATCTGGGTGGGTACCCAGGGTCAGACCAACACGCTTCAAAAAGCAGCCCAGATGACAGGACTGGATTCCAAGCAGATCTTTGTTCATACCACCTATCTGGGAGGCGGCTTCGGACGCCGAGGATGGACGGATTTCGTTGAGGAGGCACTGGAGCTATCGATGGCCACGGGCCGAGCGGTCAAATTGATCTGGACCCGAGAAGAGGACATGCAATACGACTCTTACCGCCCGGCCAGCTCCAGCCGGATCGTGGGGGCTCTGGACGAGCATGGCCAGCTGGTTGCCTGGTCTCACAAGATCGCTGCTTCCCCGATTATCGCCGAGGTCCTGTCCCGGGTGATGAACAGTGCTCTGCTGCTGGGCATCATTGGCTTTTTCAACCGGGTCGATACTCCTGCCGTGGAAGGGATCGTGGACATGCAGTACGACATCCCCAATGTGTCGGTGGACTACGTTCGAGTGGACACGCCGATCCCGGTTATTTTCTGGCGCTCAGTGGGGAACTCTCACAATGCCTTTACGGTGGAGAGTTTCATGGATGAACTGGCTCATGCCGCCGGAAAGGATCCGGTGGAGTTTCGCCTGCAGCATTTAAAACATAATCCGCGAGCTCATCATGTGGTGGAGGTGGTGGCCGAAAAGTCGGGCTGGGGAACTCCCGTGCCGGAAGGACGGGCTCGAGGCATCGCCTCACACCACTCCTTTGGGAGTTACGTGGCCCAGGTCGCCGAGGTGAGTGTCGACCAGCAGACGGGAATCATCCAGGTTTACCGGGTCGTCTGTGCCGTGGACTGTGGTCCCACCGTCAACAACGACACCGTGCGAGCCCAGATGGAGGGCGCTCTTACCATGGGCCTCAGTGCGGCTTTAAAGGAACGCGTGAAGGTGGCCGACGGGGGAATCCGATCCGCCAACTTTTTGGATTATCCGCTGTTGCGCATGAGTGAGGCTCCCGAAGTGATCGACGTGCACATTGTGGAAAGCGATGGTGAGATTGGTGGAGCCGGTGAGCCGGGTCTGCCTCCCGTGGCTCCTGCGGTAGCCAACGCGGTCTTTGCGCTCACGGGAACTCGGATTCGGCGGTTGCCTCTGACACCGGAAACGGTCAAGGCAGCGCTTCAAAACAGTTAGCCTGACCTTTTTAGATTCGGTCTGTGCCCCTCTTCATTTCTTGGATTTACATTAATCCCACTTAAAATTGCCTTCAACTCCTTCTAGCCTTATTATTTAGCGAAGATCTTCGATCAAAACTCAAAGGAGGAGGATTACCTCATGAGTAGAAAAAGACATTTTGCAAACGTGTGTTGGATCAGTCTTGTGCTGATGGTGGGACCCTTCATGCGGGTTTCCTCAGCTCAGGACCTGCCTCCGGAAGTACTTGGTTATGCCGATACGGTTTTTTACAACGGCCAGGTGCTGACCATGGATCGTGACCAGCCTCCCATCAACGTCACCCAGGCCATCGCCGTTCGGGATGGGCGGGTTCTGGCGGTCGGGGACAGCGACCGGATTCTCAGGATGGCTGGAGCCGACACGGTGAAAGTGGACCTGGAGGGTCGGGCAGTTATCCCCGGCGTTATAGATACCCATTCCCATCCCAATCGGTATGCCTTGTCGCATTATCGACAGGAGTACAACCTCGCCTTGGTTCAGTCGCTGCTCGATCAGAATGTCCGGTATGTGAACATCAGGTGGGAGTCCAAAGAGACCGCCTTGTCCGATTTCAAAAGAGTGGCGGAAAACGTCTCTCCCGATGAGTTGATCTACACCACCTTTCGGGGGAACGCAACGTCGTTGGCACTCACCCGATACGATCTGGACGAAGTGGCACCCGACAACGAGCTGTACGTCATGATTGGAAGTGCCACCCAGGGAATTGCCAACACCAGGATGCTGGACAAGATTCTGGCGATGTACGGCGACCGGATCCCCGGGATTCTCAAAGATGAGAACGGAGTCCCCAACGGCCAGATTTTTGGAGCCGCCGGCACGGTGATCGACCAGGAGGTAGTCCCGCGGGTCACCCCCGAGGTTCTGGCGCCCTTTTTGAAAAAGGAACTGGAGGAATGGGTGGCCATAGGAGTCACCACCTTATCCACTCGTCTCAAGGGAAATGAATTGACCGCATACGGGCTGTTGGACCGAGCCGGTGAGCTGCCGCTCAGGCTGGGGTATTCACATGAAATAGGACGCAGTAATCCATTTCTTGAAAGGGCTCTGAAGCGTTTCGGAAATCTGCAGGGACACGGAACCGAGTGGCTATGGATGATCGGCATCTCGATAGGGAAACCC
>JAYZBY010000146.1:0-9202 GCA_036338555.1 Acidobacteriota bacterium
GTTCCCATTTCTCTTAAATACATTCGCACCGGATCGTTGGTGTTATCCCAGGTCTCAGCAGTAGGGGGCAAGCTCATGATCCTCCTCAAGGGTTGTTGTCGGCCTCTCCGGGAGGCATCAATCTATCATTTTTAGGTGAGGTGATGCTTTCTTTTTTTGAATAGCGGTCGCTCAACCTCAATTTTCACGATCTCCACCTTTGAGAAACCTCCTCTTTTCATCCTGGCACCACCCAGGATGTTACGATGTCGTTCATCAAGGGCCGGCCTGCGATGAAAAAAGCGCCCCATCTGTAAACTCTCCACCTTTTCCCAGTACTCCCAATTCTGGCTCCAACGGAGCACTTTTCCCGAAGGTGTGCTCCAATAGAGACGATCCTTTAGCGAAAGACAGGCGGACAGCACCAAAACTGGCACTCGCCCTGGGCAAAGCGGGAAGACCTGGCTGAATAAATTGCTGTGGGTCGACCTTCCTCATAATGACCTAACCGACGCGAGTTGTCTCGACCTCCCCCTTTTAAAGAAATCGCAACCTATCAGTCCTCCTCCTTTACGTCAACCTTTCTGCTGGTCCTCTTCCACTGAAAAAGGGGACCCTGAGGCAACAGCTGGACACTCACCGGGCAGGCCAGGGTTGATCCATCAAGGGGTCGTCGCGATAAGACCAGAGATCTGCCGGGTGAACCTCCACAACAACAAGATGGCGGCCGTTGTGAGACCCAGTACCAGTCCCCACCATAGACCGACGCCTTCCCAGCCCAGCAGGAAGCCCAGAATGTAGCCGCTGCTCAAACCCACAACCCAGTAAGCAACCACTCCAACGATCATGGGGGTTCGGGTATCCTTCAAGCCGCGCAAGGCTCCCGCTGCGGTCACCTGGATTCCGTCAAAAACCTGAAAGACCGCTGCCACGCTCAAAAGGACGACGGCCTGAGAGAGAACCTCCGCGTTGACACCTCCTTCAATATCCAAAAAGAGAGAGACGATGAATCTGGGAAAGGTCCAAAAGCAGATGGCGGAGACCATCATGACACCGGCACCGAGCCCCATTCCAACATAACCGGCACGCTGGGCACCCACAAAATCCTTCCGGCCCATCGCCTGCCCCACCCGTACCGACACCGCCAGGGAAAGTCCCAGTGGAATCATGAAGGCATAGGCCGCACACTGCAGGGCGATTTGATGAGCGGCCAGCACGGTTGTGCCGAGCAGCCCCATTAAAATCGCCGTGGTGGAGAAAAGTCCGACTTCAAGCCCCTGCATAATTCCGATAGGCCACCCGAGTCGGAAGATTTCTGAAAAGTAGTGCCAATCAGTTTGACCCAGATGTGCGAATACTCCGTACCCTCTCAGTTCTCCACTGCGTGCGATGAAAAACGCCAGACTCAGGAACATGCTCCAATAGATCAGCGTGCTCGCCCAACCGCAGCCGGCCAGTCCCAGGGCCGGAAATCCCAATTTCCCGTACATGAACACGTAATTGGCCCCGATGTTGAGAACCATGGCAGCCACTGCGATGATCATCACCACCCGTGGCCGCGAGAGTCCTTCTACAAAGTAACGAAGAACTCCAAACCAAAGACAGGGCGGGACGCCCCACGCAATGGCACGCAGGTATTCTTGTGCCAGCACCACTGTTTGTTCCTCCTGGCCCATCCAGGACAACAACCATCCTCCATTCCACATCACCAAACTGGCGGGTATCGCCAGAATCGTTGCCAGCCGCAGGCCCTGACCCACGGCGCAGCCGACGGCATGCCGGTCGCCGGCTCCATAACCCTGTGAGACCACCGGGCTGACGGCTATCAGGATCCCCAGACTGATAAGGATCGCAGGGAAAAAGACGGCACCGCCGACCGCGACACCTGCCAGCGGTTGACTGCCCAACCTGCCCACCATGAGGGTATCCACAAAAGACATGGACATCTGAGCAAGCTGCGACAGAATCAGTGGCGCTGCCAATACAATCGTCTCTCGGATTTCTTTATTGAACATTTCCCGAAATTTGTTTTGCGGTGGGAACAACCCGTTCGGTTGATCCATCAAGTGTCGGTCGGAGAAGGGAGCTTCAGCTTTCCTTCGCTTTCAGCCCACTGGATGATACCTCCCAGATCGAGAGTTCCCCGGGTCTGGAGGGTTCGTTCGATCACGCTGGGAAACCCGATGTCGCGGAGCCAGTTGGCGTAAAATTTCATCGAGTGGCCAAAATGAGTGCTGTCCGGGTCAAAGATCTTGCCCTCAGCTGTGTCAATGACCGAACCCGGGCCGTCGAAAACAAGGCTGAAGACATGACCCCCGGGCTCTGGACCGGAAACCAGGCAACGCCCTGTTTCGTCTGCCCTGGCAATGATGGGAGCCACGTCGTTTCCGGCAAAAACGAATTCATCGACCCTGTTGATCACATCGATTCGATTGAAGGGACGGTCCTCCGGCAAGACGGTCGTCGGCCCCAGATTTAGCAGCAGAAAGGATTGACCGGCCTCCTGGCGTACCCTTTTGGAAACACCTAATTCGCCAAGCATCCGGTCCAGCCACTGTACAGCTTGGAAAGCCATCACGCATCCGATACTCCCACCAACCAGTATCAGGCCACTCAGGTGATCGATGATCTCATCGTCGGCTCGGGGCGTGCCCTGGATGGTTCCTTGGTGCCGGACCAGGGTGCCATTGGAGTTGAACTCGGCCTTGGCAATCAAATCCCCAAAAACCCTCTCGGAAGTCATGGCCGCCACCGGATGAATGAAGTCGGGGTCAAGCAGCATCTGCATTCGAATAGCCGGAACCTCCTGGTCGCTTTCAACCATGTCATAGGCGAATGCCACCACTTGAGTGTTGTCCCGCTGCTCAGCACCCACCAATCGGCTCTCCACCAGATGTGCCTGGGCCGACATGACAAAGCGAGCGTGTTCGATCGCCTCTTCCGAGGAGAGGTCCATCAGCCGGGCATTTCGCTCGGCGAAGGCGCGGCCGGTTGAAAAGATGATCATCCGGGGACGGCTGTGATCGAGTGGGGTGGGGACGAGTTTCTTGAGTTGTGGATCGGATTTGTAAAAATCGCTCTGATAGCCAATCCGATTGTGGCCCTCACTTTTCCAGCTGAAAGTCAGATTGCCTTGTGGGTCGATTCCAAAGCCGTATTGACCGGCCACAAAGCGGGCATACTCCGGCATGCCTTCATCCTTGCGCTCCTGAATCTCCCGCCACAAGTCGTCGCGGGATTTTTCCAGTTCTTGGATTCGCTCCGCGGAAATCTCCTGGCCTTTTCCAAGCAGTTCGATCGATTCCGCAGCCAGCAGGTTGTAGCGGGCGGTGCCGGCAATCATTCCCAGGGGAAGATCCTTGACCGCCAACTTGCCGGGACTCACAGGTCTTCTCTAGCCCAAAAATCGAGGTTCGATGCGATCCTCATCAATACCCTTTCCATTTCGTGCGACACGATAAGCATTCGCGTCACAACGGGCGCTGATGGTTGCCTCGAGCTTGCCATTGACGAAATGCAGTCCCACCCCGTCATCAGCAGCCCAGCCATCACCAATTTCTCCCTCTCCGAGCAAGCGGTGATACTCCGGCCGCCGATTGATTTCACTGTCGTAGTGCGGACAATTACTTCCAACCAGGAAGCCCAGGCAGCTGATGCTGGTGAGTCTGGATGAGCCGATCGGAGTGTTCGAATCCGTTACTCCTTGCTCGAACCAGCAGACTGAACCGGCGCTGCTGCCGGCCAGGACGACGCCCTGCTGGAGGGCAGCTTGAAGGATGCGATCCAGTTCTCGATCTCTCCACAAAGAGAGCAGATTGCGCGTATTGCCGCCACCCACATAAACGACATCCTGATCCATTACAAAGGCCTGCAGATCATCCGTCGGCAAACGAAAAAGAGAAAGATGCCGGGGCTGGCAATCCAGCGTCCAGAAGGAGTCATAAAAGCTGCGGATGTAGTTATCGCTATCTCCACTGGCGGTCGGAATGAAGCACACGCGGGGACGGGTCTTCCCGCTTTGTTGGAGAATATAGCGCTCCAGCGCCAGATTGTCGGCTCCTTTGGAGAACCCTCCACCACCGACAGCTATGATGTGCTGAGCTACCATCTCCGGAACTCGCTAACCTGGCTGAAACCCGTTTTTCCTCTGGAATTTCGGATTGAGATTTACAACTTTTCCCATTCCGAATCTTATCATGGGCTCACCGCGAACGCCTCCCGCGCCATTTTCAGGTGGGTCCTGATCGAAACCGGTTTGATTTCAGCCTGTTAAACAACCATAGTAGTCCTTGAGTAGGTCATTTCCATGGCAGAGAAGGGACCAGCATCAACGTTGGGAGGTCTCCCTTCCATGCTCCCTGGAATGGGACGATCGGACCACCACCGGAACCGTCGTCAATTTATCCCTCCAGTCTGCCTTGATCACCTGGTTGATTTCGTACCTCCTCGCGAGGCTCCCCTGACCCTCATCCTTCAAACGGATCAGGGAGAGGTCAGATTTCAAGGCAAGATGGGACCCCGGGTCGTCCATGCCGGCTGGGAGCCCAGGGATCAGGTGGAAATTGGTCTTCTGGGCATTGAATTTCAAGAACCGCAACAAGCAGTCGAGGAAAAACCGGGCCGCTTGCTCCCACCTCGATCCGGGAACGACGATTAGCCCCGAACAGTCTTCAGCATCTCGATTCTGGGCACGAAGATGTTGATCAAAACAGCCGAGACGATGTGCATCACCGCTACCGCAAAAAAGACCGGGAAGTAAGAATAGTGATCGATCGTCCAGCCAACCATGGCGTTGAAAGCCATGCCCCCGAAGCTGCCCACTGCCCCGTACAATCCCCACACCGTTGCCACATCCCGGGCCGGGAACAGATCGGCGGGCAGGGAGAACAAACTCGACGCCTTGACCTGAATGGCGAACATGGCCCCGGCAATCAAAGCGATCGCCAGCCCGGGCGAATCGGTGGTTGCGGCCGGCAACGCCAGCGGCACCATCAGGGCACCGACCCAGATCACCCATTTGCGGGCTCTGTCAAGACTCATGCCGCGCCGAATCAGCTTCTGACCGGCCCATCCACCCGCCAGGCTTCCCAGATCAGCCGCCAGAAACGGAATCCAGGCAAACATCCCGATCTCGATGATATTGAAACCCCGTTCCGAAGCGAGATAGGCCGGCAGCCAGAAGACAAAAAAATAGAAGGCTCCGTCCGAGACGAAGCGACTCAGCATCAGCCCCCAGATTTCTCGGTAGCGAAGAAAATCGGTCAAGCGCCCGGGTACCGATTCGGCGGCTGATTCTTCCTGTCCCGCTACAATCAGGTCCAGTTCCCGGCGGGACAACAGGGGATGAACTGCCGGCAGATGATACATCCGACGCCACCACAACATCCAGGCAAAGCCCAGCACTCCGGGGACGATAAAGGCCGCCTGCCAACCCAGGTAATAAATAAGGGCCCCCAGCAAAGGCGGCGCCAGCACCGATCCCAGACCCGGACCCACGGTCAGAATGCCCACCGCCATGGACCGTTCGGCGCGGGGAAACCATTCGGCAATGCCCTTGAGCGCAGCTGGGAAATTGGCGGCTTCGCTCACACCCAAAAAGATTCGCAGACTGAAAAAACTCCACAGGCCACGACCAAAGACATGGAGAATACCCGCTATGCTCCACAGCACCACCGCCAGATTAAACCCTCTTTTCGTTCCCAGCCGGTCAATCAAGGGACCGGTCAGCAATTGCCCAACCGCATAGGCGAATAAAAACGCTGACCCGATCAATCCGTACTGGGTGTTGCTGATCGAAAACTCATCCATCAGGACAGGCGCAGCTACCGACAGGGCCTGTCGGTCCAGATAATTAATGGTGGTAATCCCACACAGCATCAGTGCGATGCGCCAGCGCATATCCAGAACTTTTCGCATGATTCGACTTCCTTGTTACTTCTGCACTCCGGGGCTTTTAAACCCGGTGCGTTTTATCAAACCACAGGAGAAAGACTCACGCCAGCCATCAGCACTCGTGCTGCGCCCGGGAGCTCGGTTTCGGACTCCATTGGTTCCGGTTACAATTCGGTCCATGGATTCAAAAACGATCAAGGAGATGGCTCATTTCAGTCCCGAGAAAATGCGGAAGGTGAATCTGTTCGAGAGTTTGCGAATGTTTTGCGACCTCTACTGCCTGGAACCTGACCAGAAACAGAAGGTCCACAGCCATGACGATAATGACAAGATCTACTATGTTGTCGAAGGTCAGGGCCTGTTCACCATCGGCCGAGAAGAACGCTCCCTCCAGTCAGGGGACATCGTCTGTGCCTTCTCAGGTGAGCCTCATGGCGTGGAAAACACTAGTAGCGAGCGCCTCATCTGTCTGGTTTTCATGGCTCCTCATCCTAGCTGGAAGGATGGATAGGAGGGACCGGCTGACCCTTGACCGCTGAACCGTGACCGGAGGGCGCACGGCATTCGTGCTTTCGCGTTGAATGTTTCGAATTTGGGACTTCCGATTTCGGATTTTCGGTCCGGTGTAGCGGCCGCTACACCAACCTTGCTGTGGGCGCACTCAGTGCGCTCCGCCCTGGGACAGTCTTCTTGGTGTCTTGGCGCCTTTGTGGTTCATTTCTTCTCTGTTTCTCTGTGGTGAAACTCGTCATTGCTCTCGATGCCCTTCCGGGTTAGGATCAATCCATTCATCACTGAAAGAGGACTTCATAATTAAGCACCTGTCCCAACCCATTGGTTTTTTATTTCCTTTGCTGGCTTTGACTTGCGGGCTCAGCGGCACCTTGACAATGTCGGCCCAGGCCATCGAGGGCGATCCCATCTCCCTCTCGGGCCGGGAGTTCATGGTCCCGTCCAAAGAAGTCAATGGCCAGCTCATCGGTCAGGAGGATGTATTGATTCAGGAAGTCGCCATCACCGATCCTTCGGCGGACTGGGATCACTATCATCGGCTGGATATCGGCATCAGTGGAACGGTGGACGGGTGGGCCGTCAAAGAGAACCTCGCCATGCCCCAGCTAGCCTCCGCACCCGAGTTCCTCTATCCTCAGGGCGGCATCACCAGCCCCCGTTTCCATGGCACCCTCCGCTACGAAGCCGCCAAGGGCACGGGAATGACCCTTGTTTATCCTGAAGACCAACCTGCCTGGAACGGTAAACTCTTTGTTACCGTCCACGGCTCCAGCGGCTCTTTCAAAGAAGGCACCCTGAAGCCCTGGAATCAACTTCTCGATCCGGCCCGGCCCCTGGGAGATCTAAGCCTGTATGAAAGGCTGATGCTCGATAAAGGCTACGCCGTCGCCAAAACCCGAAGAAATGCCAGCACCACTGGAGACTATTCTGTGAAGCTGGATGACGGCGACGTGCTGGAGGGCTGGAACCTCAATACCCACACCGGCCTGCTGCTGGGCTTCGCCCAGCTGGCCGAGAACATTCTGGAAGCCCGGCTGGGAAAGCGGCCCTCACGCACCTTTTGGTACGGCCATTCCGCGGGTGGGATGACCGCCCGGTTGATCAACTACAAGCCGGGCGAAAACCTGGACGAAGACGGTAATGCTATCATCGACGGCTTCCTGAACGACGATTCGGGAGGTGGAAGATACCTGCCCTTCGTGGGGAAAGACGGCAGAAATATTCTCTTTGATGAGGAAGAAACCCGCCAACAATTCATCAAGACCATCGAGCTTTCCCATCAACTATTCATTCGTCACCGCAGCCGACCGGGGGTCCCCGAGTGGATCTCTCCGGTCTACCTCACCAACCACCGGTTCACGGCCAGGATTCTCCGGGAGAAAGGCCTGGGAAACAAATTTCGCATGTACGAGGTGAAGGGCATCAGCCACATGGGCGATGAATATTTGGAGGAAGGCAAGCGGAACGATGTTACGACCGTACGTCTCTCACGCCTGATAGACGGCTTGATCGATCTCCTCGACAACTGGGTGGAGAAAGGTGTTTCACCCCCCGCCACCCAATCCGCTTTGCTGGAACTGGGCGATGCCGACGGAGACGGTATCAACGAAAACAAAGCCATTGCTCTTCCGGAAACGGCCTGCCCCCTGGGCGTCTATTATCCCTATCCTCCCGGCATGGGAGCGGGAGGCGTCAGCTGGACCGCCTTCGCCCCTTTTGACGGGCGGAGTCTGGAACCTCAGGATGGGCGTGAAGTTTTTGTGGACATGAACCTGAACCGTTACCTGGACCATAGAGAGAGCGTCCAGCAAGCCTGGAACCGATTGGGCCTCCTGAAAGGCGACGAAAAGTTCAATCGAGAGAGCTACCGAGCTTGTGTTGATTCCGTTGTGGCCAGGTTGAAAGGGATGGGGTTCCTTACCGAGCAGGCCGCTGCCCTTTACCATCAGCAGTCCTCGGAGGTTGAACTACCCCAAAAATAGATCAGCTGGGACTGCCCGCAAGCTGCCAAAGTTGTGGGGAAAAGCCATACATCCGGACAAAAAAAGGGCCTACAAACCCGAGTTACCTCTTAACCTGCAGGCCCATTCCACTATAAAAAGGGGAATTATAATGGTTTTAAGTAGTTTACCATTTGAGTAAAAGGCACACCACCCCAACCACCTTCAATTTAAAGAAAAAAATGGAATTTTCAGGGGCACGAATTGATTCTGTACTCTTTCTGCCGAGTTTCATCTGAACAGGCATAGCCTGAACGATTTCGAGATATACTTGAGCCCGGATGATGCATAGCTTCTCGTCACGCTCCGCAACCCAGGGACTTCTTCTTCTGAGCAGCCTGGTCGCAGCCTGCCTGGGAGTCCTGTTCCTGGTGGCAGTTCCGGCTTCGGCACAACAATCAGGTCCCCGTTACCGGGCCGATGTGGAGACCGTTCTGGTTAATGTCCTGGTCACCGATCGCCAGGGACAACCTATTTCCGGGCTGGAAAAGGAAAACTTCCAACTCTTCGAAGATGGCGTGGAACAGGACATTCTAAATTTTTTCCCGGTAGACGCCCCTTTCAGTGTCGCCTTACTGCTGGATACCAGTTACAGCACGGTGGGAAAGCTGGGCAGGATTCAAGCTGCCGCCATTGACTTCCGTCAACAGATCCATCCCGACGATGAAGTAATGGTCATTTCTTTTGACGATCAGGTGTACCTGGACACCGATTTCACACGAAACAGCGACGAAGTGGAACGTGCAATCAAATCGACCCGAACGGGCGGAGGCACGCAGCTTTATGAGGCTGTGTACATCGGCATGGAAAGGCTTCAG
>JAYZBY010000147.1:0-14614 GCA_036338555.1 Acidobacteriota bacterium
AGTCCGATAGAGCCCAAGGAAATGTTGCTGTCGTTTCTAATCCAGTCGCGATAAGCGGATCGGATTTCAGTGGACACCACGATGTTCTGGAGGTTGGAGCGAGCCCTTTCGATGTTGGTACGTGCATTTTCCAGTTCAATCCTTTGGTCTTGAACCAGTGTCTCCAGTCCCTCGACCTTGTCTTGGGAGGCTCTGGTTTGACCTGCCTCCTCACCCTGTTCTTGTAACGCCTGATCGTATTCCTGCCGCGCCTGGCTCAGGTTTTCTGCACTGGTAGCAATATCCGCCTCCAGTTCCTGCACCTGCTGGGCCCAGAGCTCTATTCGTGTAAGGAGAATTTGATTGGACTGGGTGGGGGGCACCTCACTGGCTGGAGAGATCTGAACATCGGTGACATTCCCCACTTCCACCCCTGCCAGGAGCACGATGTCACCGGGTTTCAGACCCGAGACGTTGTTCAAATAAGTTCTGGCGTAAAACGTGTCCTCGAGCAACCCCACCTGTGTTCCAATGGTGAAAATAGCGGTCCCCAGAATGACGCAGGTGATCAAGACAAAAACCCCGACTTTGAGTTCCGATAGACGCGGTTTACCCTTTGGGTTCATGGTTCTCCTTTATGCATGATCCGGGCTGCTGAAGGGCATGTTTCATGTCAGAAAATCCTGGATATACGGATCATTCGAATTCCTCAGCGTTTCGTCAGTCCCCTCGAAAAGGGTGGTTCCGTCCTTCAGCATCACAAAGCGGGTGTTCACCAAATAGCCAATGTTATCTTGGTTGTTTCGAAATACTACCTCGTGATCGGGTTGTCGTTCGGCAAATTCACTGGCCAGCGTGGTGGCCACTTTTAAATCGTGAGTGACAATGATCGAGGACACTCCTTCCAGGTCGCGAAGCTCCATCATCAGTTCGCAGATGGTACGGCCGGTAATGGGATCCAGACCGGCCGTGGGAGAATCATAAAGGAGAATCGGAGGATTCCCAACCAGAGCTCGGGCGATTCCCACCCGGCGGAGCATTCCTCCGGAGAGTTGGGAGGGGAATTTGTGGATCGCATCTTCCAGCCCAATAAATCCCAGCAGGCGGCGCACCGTATCTTCAATCTCTTCCTCACTGTAGGCCGCATCCTCCCGCATCCGGTAGGCAACATTTTCACCCACCGAGAGCGAATCGAAGAGTGCTCCCTCCTGAAAGACGATACCGATTTTCTTTCGGATACCCATGAGTTCCGGTTCCGACAGTCCGGTGATCTCTTGATCTTCGACGAAAACTCGGCCTGAATCCGGTTGGACCAAGCCCAGAACCATCCTCAGGAGAGTGGTTTTCCCCGATCCTCCTTCCCCCAGTACCACCTTTGTTTCGCCTCTCTGGACCTCCAGGTTGAAGTCCTGAAATACCACACGTTCACCAAAGGATTGGAACACGTTTTCAAACCGAATGGCACTCATTAACGGAGTTCCAGGATAACTTTGCTGATAAAGAAATCCGCGATAATCACGAGTATGGAAGCGGCGACCACCGCCTGGGTGGTGGAACGGCCCACTCCGCTGGTACCCCCGGTAGTGCGCAAACCGCAGTAGCACCCGACCATTCCAATAATGTATCCGAAGACCAATGGCTTCAAAAGCCCCTCCAGGGCATCATTGTAGGTCAGCGAGCGCAAGGCCGTGTTCCAGTACAGAGAAGTATTGAGTCGCAATGTATAAAGCGACACAATCCAACCTCCGATCAACCCGAAGAGATCGGCCACCACCGTGAGCAGGGGCAGCATCATGGTTGTGGCGACCATCCGAGGAGCCACCAGTTTTTTGGTGGGATCGGTGCCCAGAGCCCTCATGGCATCAATCTGCTGAGTGACGACCATGGAGCCCAGCTGAGACGCAATCCCGGAGCCCACACGGCCGGCGACCATTAACGCCGTCAGGACCGGCCCCAGTTCACGGACCAATGAAAGAGAGACCAATTGCCCGGTGAGATTGACAGCTCCGAAGGCCTTCAGGGATTTGGCGGACTGGAGTGCCATGACCCCTCCAGTGAAGAACCCGGTGAGCATGACGATGAGAATGGAACCTGTGCCAATGATATCCATTTGCATCACCAGGTCATCCAGGTAGCGGGGCTTTCGGAACAGGCCGGTCATCGCACGATACGCCAGCAGCGCAAAATCCTGGACCTCGTTCAGTGCCTGATACAAAAAGATCATCTACTTCGTTATTGTAAACTGATGGGGAAAATAGGCCCAACTATTTGAGCCCTAATAATGCTAAACTAGTCCAGATTATGCATGATACGGGCAAAATTTCTTTGATTTTGGGCAAATAACACCAACCAATGTTTCGATTTTTTACATCCGGGGAGTCTCACGGCCAGGCGCTGGTGTCGATTATTGAGGGTTTTCCGGCCAATGTGTCGGTGGACGTGTCCTTCATCAACACCGAGCTCAAACGCAGAATGGGAGGATATGGGCGAGGAGCCCGGATGAAGATTGAGAGCGATCAAATTGAGATCCTGGCGGGGGTGAGGCACGGCTATACACTCGGATCTCCCATTGCGTTCGTGATTCGCAACCGCGATTGGGTCAATTGGGTGGGAACCATGTCTCCTGAGCCGGATCCTGAGGGGGCCAAGAAACGCCGTGTCACTCGCCCCCGGCCGGGCCACGCGGATCTGGTGGGAGCCCTGAAGTACCAGTTCCAGGACATGAGAAACGTCCTGGAACGCTCCAGCGCTCGTGAAACCACCTCCCGGGTGGGGATCGGCGGCTTCGCCAAGCTACTGCTAAAGGAACTGGGAATCGTTGTGTACAGCCATATTATTTCCATTAAGGATGTTCATCTTTCCGACCAGGGGTTGGAGGAAGTTTCCAGTGACCTCATTCCGCAAATCGAGTCCTCTGAGATGCGCTGCTCTGATCCCTCTTTGGATGAGGCGATGAAAAAAGCGGTCGATCAAGCCATCGAGAAGGGTGAAACGGTGGGCGGGACCTTTGAGGTGCGTGCCACAGGAGTTCCTCCGGGTCTGGGAAGCTATGTCCACTGGGATCGAAAACTGGATGGGCAACTTGCCCAGGCCATCATGTCGATCAATGCCATCAAGGGAGTCGAGGTGGGAAGTGGACTGGATTCGGATCCCTATGGAAGCCAGTTCCACGATGAAATTTTCTATGACGACGAAGCCCGGCGATTCTATCGAAAGACCAATCATGCGGGAGGGATCGAGGGAGGTACCTCAAACGGCGAGGAAATCATTGTTCGGGGAATCGTCAAACCCATTCCCACTCTGCGTCAGCCTTTGATGTCCGTTGATTTCGAAAGCAAGGAGCCCTTCAAGGCACAATATGAGCGGTCCGACACCTGTATTGTCCCCGCCGCCGGAGTCATTGGAGAGGCCATGGTGGGTATCGTTCTGGCCCAGGCCGTCCAGGAAAAATTCGGAGGAGATACCATTCAGGAAATCCAGACCAATCTAAAAAATTATCGTTGTGCTCTGAAGGAAGTGTAGTGCCTCGCTTCATAAATACGATGATGTTTGCTGATGGGTCTTGTTAGGTGAGGTCAAGGAGCAAGGCACTTAGATGATTCGACCCGTTCTGAAATACGGAGCGCCCGAACTTGAAACCGAAAGCAGGCCCATTACCCAGTGTGACGATGAGATAAAGGCGCTGGTTCAGGATATGCTGGAAACGATGTATGCGGCGCCGGGGATCGGCCTGGCAGCACCACAGGTAGGGATCAACCTTCGTTTAATTGTCATTGATATCTCGGGAGGGGAGGAACAGGGCCATCAGAGGGTTCTGGTAAACCCCGAAATCATGGAGCAGGAAGGAAGCCAGGAAGGTGAGGAGGGGTGCTTGAGTATTCCCGGGTTTACCGGGGTGGTGGAGCGTCCCGCCAGGATCGTGGTGACAGCGCAGGACCTGGACGGAAATCCCCGAGAACTGGAAGCTGAAGGCCTTTTGGCGCGCGTTGTGTGTCACGAGGTGGATCACCTGGAGGGAATCCTCTATCTGGACCACCTCTCGGTCCTGAAGCGAGACCTGATCAAAAGAAAAATCAAAAAACTCATTCGTGCCGGAGAGTGGTGATGCGTGTGGTGTTCCTGGGGACACCTGGTTTTGCTGTGCCCTCCCTGCAAGCACTTCACAGCTGGAGTGACCCTGAGTACCAAGTGGTGGGGGTCATCACCCAGCCGGATCGTCCCGCAGGGCGAGGACAGAATCGGACTCCCCCAGCCGTAAAGGTCCTGGCAGCTGAGCTCGGCATCCCCGTTTATCAACCTGAGCGCCTGCGCGATAACCAGGCCGCTCAGGAGTTCCTGGAGGAAGCCGATCCTGGTTTGATGGTTGTGGTTGCCTTTGGGACGATTCTGGCTCCTGAGTTCTTTGGTTACCCTCCCTTGGGTACCTTGAACGTTCATGCCTCTCTGCTCCCCAGCTATCGAGGTGCCACACCGATAGTCCACACTCTCCTGAACGGAGAGCTTGAAACGGGGGTCACGATCATGAAGATCGACGAGGGAATGGATACCGGGGCGATTGTGTCTCAGTCCAGGCTGAAAGTAGGAAGCGACACCAACGCGGCAGAGCTGGAGGAGGCCCTGGCTCACCGGGGAGCTGAACTGTTGATCCAGACGATTCCGAAATATGCCGCTGGAGAGATCCAACCCGTGGCTCAAAAGGAGGAGCAGGCCAGTTATGCCCCTCGAATCGGGAAAGAGGAGGCTCGAATCGACTGGAGTTGGCCTGATCTGCGTATTCACAACTGGGTTCGGGCCTTGAATCCGCGGCCGGCGGCAAAGGCGGTCTTTCGCGGGAAGAAGGTCAAGATCTGGCGAACCTCACGGGTCAAGGAGAGTGGGCAGGAACGGGATGAGTTTGGCTCGCCGGGGACAATCCTGAGTCTTGACCGCCGCCTGATCATCGTGTCTTGTGGGGGAGAGACCTGCCTGTCGGTCGAGGAACTCCAGATGCCCAACCGGAAACGCCTTTTGGCTGTGGAATTCATCAACGGAATCAAGCCAGAGGTGGGAGAGTCTTTTACTTGAAGAAACAGCCCCGCGCCCTGGCCGTGCGTTTCCTGACCGAACTTTTCAGCAAACAAAGAAACCTCGATTCCCTCAGCCAGAGTTCTGAATTCCTGGAGCTTGATTCGCGCGACCGTCGTTTGGTCACAGAACTGGTCAAGGGAGTGCTCAGAAATCGGAAACTTCTGGATTACTACCTCGAAAGGCTGTCACGAACGGCATTGGAACAAATAGACGAACCCGTCCTCTGGATCCTGCGGGTGGCTCTATATCAGGTGAAGTTTTTGCGTGTTCCGGACCATGCAGCGGTCAACGAGGCGGTTGACACATGCCGCCGACTTCACAAGACCTCCGCCAGTGGGTTCGTGAATGCAATTCTAAGGAGCTTCCTGCGTGAGCAGCTTCCCCTCCCGAAAGGGGAGTCGGCCAATGCCCTGGCGGTTCGTTTCAGTCATCCTGAATGGCTCGTCGAACGTTTTTTGAGCCGATATGGGATTCAGCAGACCCTCGCCCTGCTGGAGCGAAATAATGAGGTCCCCCCGCCGGTTCATTGGGTCAACGTTTTCAAGACCGACTTGCCATCCTTTTGCAGGGAACTTGAAGAGGACCAGATTTCTTACCAGGTCCATTCCTCGCTTCCCAACTGCGTCATCGTTCGATCCTCGGGTTTTTCCGAACACCCGGCCTATTTGGAGGGGCGGTGCTTTCGCATGGATGCGGGCAGTCAGGAGGTGGCCTATCTGGGGAAATTTAAAGATTGTCGAGTGCTGGGAGATTTTTGCTGTGCCCCGGGTGGGAAGTCCTTTCTGATCGCTTCTCAGATGGGGGAGGGTGTCCGGCTGTTCTGTTGTGACGCCAGTTTCCCGCGCCTCAAGGAAACCGGCAACCGGGCCCAACTCCATCAAGTTCCGAATCTGGACCTCATCCATGCGGATCTTCGAGTGCATCCCCCCTTTCGGGAGGTGTTTGATTTTATTCTCCTGGACGTGCCTTGCAGCGGCCTGGGTACACTGCGTTCCAATCCTGACATCCGCTGGAGGATTCGGGAAAGCGACCTGAATCGTTTTCATTCCTTGCAGTTGTCCGTCCTTAGAAATGGTTTTTCCGTGCTTCGTCGCGGCGGGGAACTGACCTACTCGACTTGTTCCACCGAGCCTGAGGAGAACGAATCCGTGATTGAGGAATTCCTGACCCAGGAGGAAAGGGCGCTTGCAATTGGTGATTTTCACCGCACATTTCCCGATCCCCACCTGGGAGATTGCTTCTTCGCCGCGCGGATTAGACACGTGTGAAGGCGGCATGTTAAATTAAATTCGTTCTTTTGTTCCTTTGTTTCTTCGTGCTTTCGTAAAGTTTGCGTCCACAGCAAAAACGAAAGACCGAAAAAACGAAGGAACGAAAGACCGAAAAAACGAAGTCCCGATGTCCAGGAAAAAGAAGATCCCTCGACAAGCCTTCCATCACAGACTGTTGAACGTGGGTAAGTTTATGGTCTTGATAGGAATTATCATTGCGGTAGGGCTTTTCAGCGCCTATTGGGGCATGCGCATTGCCGTTCGGGGAACGGAAGTTGAGGTTCCCTCTATCCTGGGAAAGTCGGTGGGAGAAGCCAGCGAGTTGTTGGAAAGGATTCACTTGCGAAACGAGGTGATTGGAGAGCGCTTTGACCCCGAGTTTCCCAAGGGAACCGTCCTTTCCCAGCATCCACAGCCGGGCGGGAGAATGAAGGCCGAGGGCAGGGTTCAACTGATTGTCAGTTTGGGTGAGAAAACGAACCCTGTGCCGGATCTGAAGGGGGCCTCTTTGAGAGTGGCACGCTTGATGGCCAGACAGGCGGGATTCGAGTTCGGGAACATTAGTGAGATCTCCATTACCGGGGTTGAGAAAGATCATATTGTTGAGCAGTTTCCACCTCCTCATTCAAGGGATTTCCTGAGTCCCAGGATTGATATTCTGGTCAGCAGGGGGGATTTTTCTCGCTATGTGATGCCGGATGTTCTGGGTCGGAGCCTGAATCAGGCAACTCTTTTTTTTGAGAGTAACGATTTTGAGTTAGGAAACATCCGATATGTTGACCTTGCCGATATGTCCGCTGGATTGGTCGTCAAGCAGTTTCCGGAACCGGGTTATGTTTTAACGGACGAAGACTCGATCAACCTGGAGGTTTCCCGTTAATGGCCCTGGTAGCACCTTCCATTCTGTCCGCAGATTTTCTTCATCTGGCCGATGACGTACGTGCCATGGAAGAGGCAGGTGCCCAGATGCTTCATGTGGATGTGATGGATGGACATTTTGTCCCGAATTTGAGTATTGGCATTCCTGTGATTGAACAGCTCAGGCGGAATACCGAGCTATTGCTGGATGTTCATTTGATGATTTCCAATCCCGATGAAATGACCTCTCAATTCATCAATGCCGGAGCCGATTATCTGAGTGTGCACTACGAAGCCGCCAGTCACCTGGATCGGCTGGTGGAAAGCATTCGGGAAGGCGGTGCCCAGCCGGGTGTGGTCCTGAATCCTCAAACACCCGTATCGGTGTTGGAGGAAATCCTTCCTCAATGTCACTTTATCGTGATTATGTCGGTGAACCCTGGATTCGGTGGCCAAAAATTCATTTCCACTAGCCTTGAAAAAGTGAGAAACTTAAAGGCCCTGATTGAATCAAAGGGCCTGGAGGCCAGGATCGAGATCGACGGTGGAATGGGTCCTGATAATATTCGAGAGGCCGTTGAGTCCGGTGTAGAGATGGTGGTGGCTGGGTCGGCCATATTCGGCGCCCCAAGCCCCAAGGAAAGTTTTAATCGAATGCAACGGGCTGCTGATGAAGCAGCCGCTAGAACAGACAATGATGCGATATCCGCTTAGAGTAGCGATTTTGAGTTTCGCGGTGATGTTGTTTTCATCCTGTGGGCAAAAGAGTGCGGGTTTGCAGGAGGGGGCCGTTGCGCCTGACCAGCAACTGTTTGAGACCGGGATGCAGTACCTGGACAAGAACCAGTTCATCAAGGCACGGCTGGCCTTTCAGACCCTGGTCAACACCTACCCGGAAAGTGAGCACACCCCGGCTTCCTTCCTGTCTATAGCGGACTCTTTTTACAAAGAGGCGGGGACGACCAATCTCTTGCAGGCCGAGACCCAGTACAAGGACTTCATTATTTTCTATCCCACCCATGAGATTGCTGATGACGCTCAAATGAAGATCGCTGCGGTCAATGTCCGTTTGATGAGAGAGCCGGACCGTGATTCCACCTACGCCATCAAGGCAGAGAAAGAGTTAATCAAGTTCCTGGAGATCTATCCCGACAGCGAGTTGGCACCCACAGCTCACGAGTTTTTATGGGAGGTCCAGGAAAACCTGGCCGACGGGATGCAGGGCGTGGGGGACTTCTATTTCAGTAAGGACTCCCATTTGGCCTCTGAGAGCCGATATAGGGAAGTACTCGAACGCTATCCGGACTACAGTCTGATGAGCACAACGCTGCACCGATTGGGTCAGTCACTGGAACGTCTGGGCCGGGTTGAGGAGGCCGCTGTGTACTATTCGCGGTTGGTTTCCGAGTACCCCTTCAGCGAATACGAAGGAGCAGCAAGAGAAAGGTTAATCCTTCTTGAAAGGCCGGTTCCCCAGGTCGATCCTGTTGTAGCCACGGCCAACCAGGCGGAAGCCAATCGAAGAGTCGATGAAGGATTCTCCGTGTTGGGTCCGATTCGTGGGGTGTGGCAGATCTTTACCGGCAGGGAGGACCCTTACGAGGTAGCTCGCCAGCGTGCGGAAAAGCGTAAGCAGCAGGAGCAGGCTGCCTCTCAACCAACTCCCGCCTCCAACGGAAGAAACTAATCCGGGCTAACCTCGTGCCTATGCCTCATCTGGTTTTAGCGGCAGTGAGTTCCACCATTCACAAGGTGGTTGAGCTCTGTTTCAGCGCTGAGAATGTCCAGGTCCATTGTTTCTCCGATGGGAATTCGACGCTGGAGTACCTCAAGACACAGCCTGTGGATGTGCTGCTGGCCGATGTCTCCGGGCCGGATCTGGACGGTTATGAAATTTGTCGGCAGATCAAACAGAATCCTGGGACGGGCCATGTGCCCGTCATCCTGATGGTCGGTCCACTGGAGGACTTTGATGCCGACCGAGCGGAGCAGGTCGGCTGTGACCGATGCCTGAGTAAGCCCTTTCGAACCTTGGCGTTGGTCGAGATCGTCAAGGACCTCCTGTCGATGCCGGCTGTATCCGGCGACCGGTCCCGGGTGGACCTGGGAGCACTCGGGACGCTGGTGGACTCTCCGATTTTTCCGGGAAGTGCTGATGTGTTTTCCCTGACCCCCTCAGAGTGCCAGGCCCCTGCTTTTTCCTATACTCGCCAATGCATAGGAATGAGGCGGACACCAGGGGATGAAGAGGCCGGGAACTCGGCCGGAAATCTCCCTGGAAAAGAGGAAATGGACCGGGTGGCCGACCGGTTGGTCGAACTGGTGCGACGGGAGTTGCCCCGTCTTCTCAGGGAAGTGGCCTCCGGCTGATCTCTGTTATAATTCCCTCTTTTGTCGCCTTTCCTCAGAAGTACCAATGACTGACGCTAAAAGTATTCCCAAAGCATACGACCCGGTGGCCGTGGAAAAAAAATGGTACGGCTGGTGGGAGGAGCAGGGTTTTTTCCGTGCCAAGATCGATGCCGACAAGTCTCCGTATTCGATTGTATTGCCGCCTCCCAACGTCACCGGCAGCCTGCACATGGGACACGCCCTCAACATCACTCTGCAGGACTTGATTACTCGTTGGAGACGCATGCAGGGTTTTGATGTGCTGTGGCTGCCCGGTACCGATCATGCCGGCATTGCCACACAGAACGTGGTGGAACGGCGACTGGCCGAGGAGGGAAAAAAGCGAACAGACTTGGGTCGGGAGCAGTTTGAAAAAGTGGTCTGGGAGTGGAAGGAGCAGGCGGAAAGCAGCATTTTGAATCAGGCCAGACGGTTGGGCTGTTCCTGTGATTGGAGCCGCAAGAGGTTCACTTTGGATGAAGGGCTTTCGCGTGCCGTTCGGGAAGTCTTTGTGCGACTCTACCAGGACGATTTGATTTACCGGGGTGAATACCTCGTGAACTGGTGTCCACGTTGCACCACGGCTATCTCTGATCTGGAGGTGGAGTACCAGCCCGCTCAGGGAAAGCTCTGGCACATCCGGTATCCGGTTGAAGGAAGTGATGACTGGGTTGTGGTGGCGACCACGCGTCCGGAAACCATGTTGGGCGATACTGCCATAGCGGTTCACCCCGATGATGAGAGGTACACCCATCTGGTCGGCGGCACCGTCATTTTGCCGCTGATGAACCGGAAGATTCCGGTCATCGCCGACAAGTTCGTGGACCGAGACTTCGGCACGGGTGTCGTCAAGGTGACTCCTGGACATGATCCCAATGACTTTGAGGCGGGAAGGCGCCACCAGCTCCCTATTGTGAAAGTCATCGGGGAGGACGGAAAAATGACCGAAGAGGCGGGGACCTATGCCGGAATGGATCGCTACCAAGCCCGGGAAAAAGTTGTCGCCGACCTCGAGGATCAGGAGCTCATTGAACAGATCGAGGAGCATCTCCACAATATTGGGCAATGTCAGAGATGTGAAACCGTTATCGAACCCCTGGTATCGGAACAGTGGTTCGTGAAGGCCAAACCCCTAGCGGAGGTGACGGTTGAGGCGGTTAAAGCGAAGCGCACCGTTTTCGTCCCCGCAAATTATGAACGGGTGTATTTCGAGTGGATGAACAACATTCATGACTGGTGCATCAGCCGGCAGCTATGGTGGGGACATCGGATTCCCGCCTGGTACTGCGGCGATTGCCACCAGGTGACGGTGGCACGTGATGCGCCCCAAAACTGTGAACATTGCCAAAGCGAGTCGCTGGAGCAGGAGACCGACGTTCTGGATACCTGGTTCAGCTCAGCCTTGTGGCCCTTTTCGACCATGGGGTGGCCGGATCAGACCCCGGATCTTGAAAGATATTATCCCACCAGTACCCTGGTGACCGGGTTTGACATCATCTTTTTCTGGGTTGCCCGCATGATGATGATGGGACTTCGTTTTATGGGGGACGTCCCCTTTCGTGCCGTCCATATCAACGGGCTGGTGCGAGATGAAAAGGGTCAGAAAATGTCCAAGTCGCGAGGTAATGTCATTGATCCACTGCAGATCATGGATGAGTATGGAACCGATGCAATGCGCTTCACCCTGGCTATTATGGCGGTTCCCGGCACCGACATTCCCTTTTCCATTTCTCGAATGGCGGGTTATCGAGCCTTCTGCAACAAGATCTGGAATGCCGGTCGGTGTCTGTTGTTGAACCTTGAAGATCAGAAACCGGTTTCGAAAGAGGAGATCAACAAACTCCAGGAAGGCGATCAACTTGATCTGGGCGAGCGTTGGATCCTGAGTCGTCTACAAAAAGTGATTTCCGAGACCAACGACAATCTTGAAAAGTTCCGATTTCATGAAGCCAGCAACGAGCTCTACCACTTCTTCTGGCACGAATTCTGTGACTGGTTCGTGGAACTGGCCAAGATGAATTTCACTGGTGAGGACCCTGAGAAAAAGAGTAAGACCTGCCAGGTGGCCATTTATATCCTGGAAGAAAACCTGAAGTTGCTGCATCCGTTTATTCCTTTCATCACCGAAGAACTGTGGCAGCAACTGCCTCATTCCGGAGATTCGCTGATGGTGGCTCCCTATCCGGTTGTGCATCCCGAATGGATGGATGCGGAAGCTGAAGAGCAGATGGAAGGGTTTCAGGAATTGGTTACCAGCATCCGTACTTCTCGATCTGAAAACAACATCGACCCTCGCAGCAAAATTTCCGTGCAGTTGGTCTGTGAGCAGAAGAGCCGGAGTTTTCTCGAATCACAGTGCGATCAGATCAAGAGTCTGGCCCACCTGAGCCAGGTCGATCTGGTCCCCCATTTAGAGGCTGAGGGGCGGCGGGTTCAGGGTGTCTCCAAACTGGCTGATTTTTCCCTGATTTTGGACGAAGTGGTTGATGTGGAAGCAGACCGCCGAAGGCTGATCCAGCAGATCGGTCGCGGTGAAGATAATGTTCGATACCTCCAGAAGCAGCTCGAAAACTCGGATTTCGTCAATAAAGCCCCGGAGCAGGTGGTAGCCGCCACTCGCGAGAGGCATACCGAGGCGGTTCAGCAGCTCGAGAAACTGCAAGAGAAACTGGATGGACTTACTCAACCTTGATCCCCTTTTGAGGCAGGCCCTGGCTGAAGACCTGGGAAGGGGAGACATCACTACCAATGCTATTCTGGGACAAACGGGTTCCTCGACAGCTGATGAGATCCGTTTCCTGGCGACGCTGATCGCCAAGGAAAACCTTGTTCTTGCCGGATGGCCCATCTTCATCCGCGTCTTTCAACTTCTGGGAGAAGTGGAAGCCGAGCTTCTCTGTGAGGAGGGTGCCCCGGTCTGTTCGGGAGATACCGTGGGTAGGTTGGAGGGGAAGGCCTCGCTGTTGCTCAAGGGCGAACGAGTGGCCCTGAACTTCATGCAGCGCATGTGTGGAGTGGCGACTCTGACCCGAAGCTATGTCGAGCGGGTGTCCCACACTCAGGCCAAGGTCCTGGATACGCGTAAAACCACGCCCTTGTGGAGAGCTCTGGAGAAGTATGCAGTAAGGGTGGGGGGAGGAAACAATCACCGGTTTGGTCTGGATGACGGCATCCTCATCAAGGAAAACCACATTGCCGTTGCCGGAGGGGTGCGGGAAGCCATTGAAGCCTGTCAAAGCTCGATGAACCACTTACAGAGGGTCGAGGTGGAGGTCAGAAATCACCAGGAGATCAGGCAGGCTCTCAGCGCGGGAGCCGATATTATTCTTTTGGACAACATGACGGCCGAGCAGGTTCAAGAAGCGGTTGAGATGATCGGGGGGCGCTGTTTGATTGAGGTCTCGGGAGGGGTCAATGAAACGAACATCGTCCAGTATGCTGAAGCAGGAGCCGATTTTATTTCTCTGGGAGTCTTGACCCATGCCTCCCCGTCATCGGATTTGAGCCTCATTCTGGAAGCCCGATGACATCTGAGATACGGGGAATCGGGCCGCTTTTCAAGCAGTTCGACTATCTCGAGAGCATCGACTCTACCAACGAGTACTTGAAGACCTTCGTGGCCGAGGGAGAACCCCGAATTGTGGTGGCAGGGGAACAGACGGCTGGGAAAGGGCGTTACTCCCGCACCTGGCATTCACCGCCCGGCGAAGGATTGTACGTGTCGTATCTGCTGTATCCGGGATGGCGAATCGCCCAGTCTTCTTTTCTGGAGAAATTAGCTGGTTTGGCAGTTGTTTGTGCCATTGGCCGAGCCGCTCCTTCCAACCTGCAGGTTCGACTCAAGCGACCCAACGATGTGACTATTTCAGGGAAGAAAGTCTGTGGAGTCCTGACCGAGACCAGTACCCTCCAGGACCAGATTCTGTGGGCCATTATCGGGATCGGTGTCAATCTCCATCAAAAGGAGTTTCCAGACGACCTGAGACAAAAGGCCACTTCGCTGACAGCGGAAGGTTTGAGGGTTGAACACCCGCTGGATTTTTGTGAAATCCTGACCGAAGAGCTTCAGCGTCTCTACCGAGAACTGGAACAGGGTTCATGGGGACGGCTTCAGAGTCAATTTGAAGGCCTGGCAACATGAGTATTTTCAGCTACCAGGAACAACACGGTTACTTCAAGCGGCTCAAGGAAGCGCTGAAGGTCACCAAAAACGAACTCAGTCACCAGATTGACCGGGTGATGGGTACGGTGGATAGTCCCATCACTGAAAGTCAGCTCGAGGGGCTGGAGAACATCCTGATCGGTGCCGATATCGGAGTCGAGACAAGCCTGGCCATTCTTGAAAAGGTACGGGAAGAGACCCGTGGTCAAACGGCCCTATCCGGGGCACAGGTTAGGAGAATGATTCGAGACCAGGTTCTGGTGATTCTCCAGGCCAGTCAGAAGGTGGATTCAGGAAATAGGTCGACGACTCGCCCCCGGGTGGTCTTTGTGGTGGGTGTCAACGGGGTTGGAAAGACCACCACCGTGGGTAAACTGGCACACCTTTTTAAACAAGAGGGGGAAGAAGTTCTGGTGTGCGCTGCCGATACTTTTCGGGCAGCCGCGGTGGAACAGCTCGCGATCTGGGCTGAGCGTACCGGGACGGATATTGTTCACCAGGGTGCGGGAGCCGATCCTTCAGCCGTGCTTTTTGATGCCATGGCGGCCGCCCGGGCCAGAAACAAGGATGTTCTGGTGGTCGATACTGCAGGGCGTCTTCACACCAAGACCCATCTCATGGAGGAGGTACAGAAGATGCAGCGTATCGCCGCTCGAGAAGTGGAAGGTGCTCCTCACGAGGTGTACTGGGTATTGGATGCCACGACGGGACAGAACGGTTTGAATCAGGCACGGGAATTCTTCAAAACGATCGGAATCACGGGGGTGGTGGTTGCCAAGCTGGACGGCACGGCCAAGGGAGGTATCGTGATCGCCATTGCCAGGGAACTCAAAATCCCCATCCGCTATGTGGGAATTGGGGAGCAGGCAGGCGATCTCATCCCTTT